>DXJF01000049.1 GCA_019057375.1 Candidatus Heimdallarchaeota archaeon | reverse complement strand
TCGCAGGTTCGAATCCTGCCTGGCCCGCCAAATCTCTTTCTAAATTACTCCCTGATATCCCCTACCAAGTCACTTGAAAATTATTTCATATATTTTTTTCCGATTTAACATATCTCTGCAGTTTATTCAAATATTTCACTTTCATTTTATGTAAGTTATTTTATATAATGATGAACTTCTGGAAATATTCGTGAATCAACCATTTTAAAGTTCCGAATGCTTTTTACTATAAAAGGGGCTATTTTGTTTTAATGGAACTTTAAGAAATGCTTCTGCATGTTTTGTTGAAGCTTGGGCTCCCCTCATCTGTGTTCTGTTTTTATGAAAATTAATGTAAAAATTATCCCCTCCTTTGGAAAGCTGTGACTTATAGCATTTTATCGCTTCTTCTTTTTGATCATAATAATCACTAATATCAACTAAAATATGTGGATTTGGAATCAAGATTGTAGTTTCAGTTACATATAATTTAGTTACAAGATGAGGGTTCTTATGTTGTGTTTCATGAGCTGCCCATTCAATCCCTTCCAAAACAATGTTATGTGCTGCTCTATGGTCAATGTGATAATCATTTTCTAGATGAGTTACCACGATTTCTGGTCTAAAATCAAGTAAATAATCAATGAAATCTTTTGTTATTTCTAATTCTTTGCTTTTTACATCTGTGTAATCAAAAATCATCGGTTTTTGAACACCAAGTTTTTTGGATGCGCTAAAATACTCCTCTTTTCTCACAGAATCTGATGAAAAACATAAAGTACTAACTTGATGTCCTAAAGCCACATATTTAGCAATACTTCCACCAGAACTCAAAACCTCATCATCAGGGTGAGCGAAAACAAATGCTAATTTCACAACTAAATGGTGTGAGGCTGAATATAAAAAGAATTCCAAGAGTACTAATTTTTACCCTTCATTTCCAAATATTCTGCCGCATAAACTCCTGCTTTATACCCATCCCCCATCAATATTGGAACATAATCTTTCTCTCCTCGAGCAGTTCCAGCTACGAAAAGCCCTGATACATTCGTTGCGTTTTTCTCATCAGTTTTAATATGCCCATCCACTGTTATTTCTAAATTTAAATCCTCAGCATAAACAATATTTGGTTTATCCTTTAACTCTACAAATATTGCATCTACCGATAATTCCTTCTCATCTTGAAGTTCTTTGTATTTTATACCTTGAACTACCAGTGATCCAAAAACTTCTAGTGAGTTTATTGGTATTTTATACTTGATTTGAATGTTTGAAGATGTTGTTAGTTTCTTCAAATATCTCATATCACACTCAAGAGTTTCTGTGTGACACAAAACCGTTATTTTTCGGCAATATTTTCGTAGAAAAAGCGTACCTCTTGCAACAATATTTCCATTTCCTATAATCGCAGCTTTTCTTCCTCTAAAGAGAGCTCCATCACAAACTGCACAATGCGATACTCCTTTATGTACAAATTCGTCCTCTCCCTTAATTGTACCTTTTAGCTCAGGGATACCAGTAGAAATTATAACAGCTTTAGATACAAAAGATTGATCTGGAGTTTTGATTTCAAAATCTGAACCAAGATTATTTAGTGCGATAACATTTTCGTTGATTAATTCTATGACTGGAAAATGATTATCTGTTGGTTGCTCAGGAGCAAATTCTGAGCTAAACTTGTCAATTTGCTCAGTAAGTTTTTGTATATAGTCCACGCCTATGATTGTATCAACTCCAGGAATATTTTCTATATCACCCTTTTTTGCTGTGTTTGAGTCATAAGAGATTCCAAAAGTTTTGATAATTAAATCTGGATTTTTACAATAAGCCGCAATTGCTGCAGATAAGCCAGTTAAACCTGAACCAATAATTGCCAAGTCACAAGTTTCGTTATCCATATGATTAGTGATAGTTTAAAATAAAAAAACTTTGTTGATAAGGAAACCTGAACAATAATCATGAAAATCGTAACTGTTTAACTTAGAAAAAAACGAAAAATAAAAGATGGAAAAAGGAAAAAAGGGCTTAGTTGTCTACAATAAAGTAGAACACTGACCTCATATCGTTTAAATTACTTCTTTTAATTATTAACCCTAACTCTATCAATCTTCTTAGAGCGTATCTTGCAGTTCTTGCAGGGATCGCAGAAGCTTTAATGAGTTGCTTTTGAGTTAATGGTCCCTTTTTTTCCAAAATAGAAAGAAGTTTTTTTCCCGAAACTGGTATTTCTTCATCTGCCATTTTTGTTTATCCCCTTGCTATGTATGTAATACGGATAAGTTACTCTTATAAAAGCAATCTCAGTATTTTATCCGCGATTGCTAGAGAGTTTCTAGGGAATTTATCCGCGATATAGTATTCTGTGTTTTACTTATATTCTTAGATATTTTTCTCGTAATATCGAACTAATATGTGCCGAGTAGTTTTTCTTCTGAGGGAATCATAACTAAATTGCTATTTAAACACATAGCTTTTCTATGGTAATACAATTAACCAGTTCTAATTTTCGAACAATACATAATAAAGCTTATAATAGTCAAACAGTCATATGTATTTCTTAGTGAGGTTATTGTGAGTCATAAAGTAGAAAGCTCCCCAGAAATATACCATTTAGCAAATCAGTTGCAAAGAATCAACTATCTTGGGAATGTACAAACAATACAAATAGAGTTTGAATTCATACCTGAAGATAAAAAAACAGAATTAGATGGAATGTTTGGAGACTCAACAGGAATTGGCAAATTTAAATCTGATATGATAATTCTTGAACAGATTTCTGGAAGAGACATGCTGGAAATAATCAACACTCTTCATAACATCAATTTAATCTTTGGAGATCTTTCTTTTCTAGATGGAATAACAGCTCTAGTAGAGGTTAATTATCAGGGAGAAACATACTTCGTGGTTGTTTCATATAATCCGTCAACTAATGGTTTGGAGCTAATATCAACCTCTGAAAGCAAATTATATTTCGAGCTTCTAAATTTCATTAGAACAAAATGGGCTATGTCTAAAACATTTATGAAATAATATGAATGACCACCATTAATCTATTCAACTAGTTTATCAGTTAATATTTTTCGAAGAAGATTGATTTTAACCTGCAAATCTTCATCTTCAAGTTTACCTTTATTGTTTTCAATCTTTTCACTGATATCATATAGAATGTAAGAAGATACGTGAAAATCAATTGTTAAGCCCTCCAAGTATAGATCTTGAAGAGTATAATTGGATTCCATCTTTGAAAGTGCAAAATTATATCCCTTAATGAATGCACAAATATCCTTTTTTGTTTCATCAAATGTGCCATATTTCTGAAACTCCTTGATTAATGGCTTGGCAAAAAAAGTTCCAATATCCTCTGCTCTGTCTCTACCTGGCATAACAAATTCTGGATCTATGATGTATACTTTTATCCTTGGTGGGAACTCTTCAATAATCTCACTCATTGGTGCTGTAACTTCTGATGAAAATAGTAGATTCCCTTGATGAAAATCTCCATGAATCAATGTTGAACCTAATGATTTCTCTAATGAGAGAAATGAAGGAAGCATTGATTCTAATATTTCTCCTTCTAAATCTGAATCCTTTAGCGTAGATAAAAGATATAATATCAATTTTTTGTAAGGTTTAGTAACAAATTTATTAGTCTCTGTTCCGTGGATGGCAGCTAGCGTTTGACCAGCTAATTGATGTTTAAAATTCTTATCAAGACGTGTTTTCCTAAAACTCTTACCCGTTATACCTTCATAGATTATACTCCTGTTGGTGTGACTTTTATAGACTATCTTAGGAATATAAATACCTGGGAATCTTTCTGTAGCTTTTGAGATTGTTTCATAATTTTTTATTTCTTTATTGTATCTTACTTCATCAGCTGAAAACTTAACAACCAAATTGATTGATTGCTCACCAATATCGGTATTCAAGTAGTATGTGACGAAATGTACTTTGGATTTTGAGGTACCTTTTTCTATTGAGTTTACTTCTTTTATAGATAGCAAAGAAGGTAGCTCACCTGTTGTTTCGAAAATTTGTGATTTAAAATATGAGTCAAGACTTTCTCCAATCATTGTAAGAATAGTTTTTAATTTCTGTTTTTTTCTTACTGAAACAGGAGAGAAAGATTCCTCTTTGTCACTCAAAAAACTCACTTTTTAAATTGTATAATAGAACAAGAGAAAACCTACTGAAAAACTTACCCCTAGTAATTTAGCTTTTTTCTATTAAATCAACAAGTTTAGCGGATTGATCATTCCGATTATTTTATCTCCATCTACAACGATCAGGTGGTTAATTTTCTGTTCTTTCATTTTTAGAAGTGCTGAAGAAATAGTTTCGTGTGCACTGATTTTTATTAATGGTGTTTGCATAATATCTCTAACTTTTATTTTCTTCAATTCTTTGTCTTCAGAAATAACTTTGATGATATCTTTACTTGTTACGATACCAACCGCATTACCATTATCTCCTACTAACAAAGACCCCACATCGAAATCTGCCATGATAGAAGCAGTTTCAGATAGATTCTTTGAAGATTTTACAAAAAGAACTCCTTTGGTCATCACACTCGAAACTGGGTCGTCAATTTCGTAGGTTCTAAGTGTCATTAAGATTATCTAGAATACTCAGAAATTAAAGATTTTGTAAAGTGCAATCAAAGTTAAGACAAGCGATAAAGATAATTACCCTTCAATCATTATTGTTCTTGATGGAAAAATCTGTAAGAATAGTTCATTTCAGTGATATACATTTCACTCCACGTCCCCAATTCATCAGAAGTAATTATGATGAAGCAGTTTCTGTAATAAACAAGACTCCACACGATTTTGCAGTTTTTTCTGGTGATCTAACACAGGATGGGTTAATAGAGGAATTTGAACTAGCCGATACATTGCGGAGAAAAATCATTTCACCTAAGATTTACTGGATTATAGGTAACCATGATTCTCGGTCTGGGGGATTTGAAGTATGGGAAAAGAAGGTTGGACCTAGAGAATTTCGAGAATATTCGGATAATATCCTTTTCATAGGTTTGGATTCTTGTATTCCAGACAGAGATGGAGGGAGATTCGGAAGAGAAGCTCTTGACTATACAAAAAAGATACTTATGAAGTATGGAGATGCGAAGTTAAAGCTTATAGGTTTTCATCACCATATATTACCCATTCCCAAAACAGGAAGAGAAAGGTCAAACGCTGTTGATGCAGGTGATATGCTTTCAGTTCTATTAGATCATAACGTTGATGCAGTTTTTACTGGTCATAAACATCATCCTAATGTTTACAAAGTAGAAGATACCATTATAATTTCTGCTGGAAGTGTTTCAAGTTTCAAGACTCGTAGTGGAGGTCCAAGATCATTTAACTATGTGGAAATAACTCCCGAAAAAGAAGTTAAAGTTAAGATAATGAAAACAAATGGAGAACCAATCAAGAATGAATTAAAAACCATAACCAGACGATTTAGAATGGTAGATTCAACAGGTGGAATATGGCTCAGACTGGCTCAAATTGCCGGTACAGATTTTGGAACAGGTAACAATAGCCAAAAAGAACTGTTTCAGAAAGGAATAGATTTGATTAATAGTACCAATCCCGATTTAATCCTTCATTGCGGTAATATGACCTCAAAAGGGAGAACTTCTGATTATGAATCAGCTGTTGAAGCATTTTTACCATATTCAGACAAGTTAATATTTTGTCCTGGACCTAATGATTTGAGAGGTTTTGGTGAAACATTACTGCATAAGTATTTTGATGTCGAAAACACAATAGAGAAAAATAATTCATTATTTTATGTCCTGAACACATCAGCACCTGAAACAGAAATCGGTGTAGTTGGGAGAACAACTCAACATAGACTTGAGACATATGTCTATCATACTAGACAACAATTTCAAGATAAATTCCATACTGTTGTTATGCATCATCATCTTATACCAATTCCAGGAACAAGAGAAACATCTGCTCTTGAAGATGCAGGGGATGTTTTACGATTGCTCTCTGATACAGGAGTAAATCTTGCTCTTAGTGGTCATTTGGGAAGAGCATTCTGTACAAGAGTTGAAAAAACAGCCTTTGTAAATTGCAACACCCTTTCATCACAACACACCGCCTCATCCGAAAATAGCTTCAATCTAATAGATATATCCACAGAAGGCGCAATGGTTGTATCAGAAATAAATGTTCCTTCTGGATTTAGAAGAATCTTAGGCATATTTCCAGGGATGGAAACCGACAAAAATAAAGAAATCACCAAATAGACTATAGTAATTTGACAGCCTTTGTCGAAGGATTTTTTAAACCTAATATAAAGTACTAAATAGAATGAAGATTCCTTCTCATTTACGTAAACTTAGAAAGTTTACAGTATACTCATTAACATTTTATATGCTTATTTTAGTTATGTTTGCACCTGTTTCACAGATTTATGCAGCTACTAATCCAACATTTAACAGAAGTCTAGCCGGTTCTATAACTCTAGATGACGGGGAAACTATTACTGAAATAATTATTAGTG
>DXJF01000048.1 GCA_019057375.1 Candidatus Heimdallarchaeota archaeon | reverse complement strand
CATTTATACAACTCAAGGGACTCCTACATATGTTCCTTCTATTATTAATTTGGATGCAGAATTCTGGCGATTAATAGGTTATTACCTAGCTGAAGGTCATATTTCATATGATATAGGTGAAAGAGGAGTTAGAGCAAGAATTGGATTTTCATTTAATAAAAACGAAAAAGAATTCATTAGTGATGTGTGTAGTATATTGGATAAATTAGAGATTCGATATTCAATGACTACAAGAGATCAAGTATCGCAAATTGTTATTTCATCCAAGGTTTTAGCTTATGTTCTGGAAAAATATCTTAAGTGTGGTAAAGATTCCTATACAAAAAGATTACCAGCTCTTATATACACTAAAAGTAAAGAATCCAAGATTAACCTTCTTAAAGGTCTGTTTAGAGGTGATGGAAGTGTTTATTTTCATAAACATGCTGTAGCTATAACAATAGAATATGGGACTGTAAGTGATGAACTAGCAGAGGGTGTAATAGCTTTGTTACAGTCATTAAACATCATTCCTTCATATAAACAACAATGGATGAAAAAATCAACAAGACCAGCACATATTGTTCGCATTTCAGGCCATAAGCAAGTCAAGGAAATGAAGCTATTTGACAGTAAAACAAATATGAAAATTACTAAAACCTTAAAGAAACAGAAGAGGATTATCAAACCCTTAGGATATGAGAAATTTAGAGGATTCGCAAGTTTGAGAATTAAGGATATAGTCGTGAAAGAACAAGACATTGATGTCTATTCTATTGAAATGAAAAAAGCTCCTCATACATTCATATCAACAAGCGGTTTCATAGTCCATAATTGTTTTCCTAAAGATATCAGAGCTTTATACCATCAATCTAATGAAATGAATGTGCCATCTGATTTACTTAAAGCTACTATGCAAGTTAATGAAGCTCAACCATTTAGAGCAGCAGAGATATTAACAGAAGAAATGGAAGATAGAACTTTGGAAGATAAGAAAATCGCTATACTCGGTATAGCTTTCAAACCTGATACAGATGATGTAAGAGAAGCCGTATCTATAACCTTAATCAACCATTTACTCGATAAAGGTGCTAAAGTTTTCGCTACTGATCCTAAGGCCATAGACAATGTTAAAGAAATCATAAGCCATGAGAATTTGACACTATCAAATAAGATCGAAGATATCCTAAATGGTGCAGATGCTTGTATTTTAGTCACAGAATGGAAAGAATATCTTGAATTAACTCCAGAATTATTTAAGAAACATATGAAAAATCCTCTACTTATTGATGGTAGAAGAGCCCTTGATTATGAAAAATTCAGAGAAAAAGGAATAATATTTAGAAGCATAGGATTAGGGAAATAAAAAATTACTTTTCCCCTATACTTTGTTTTTAAGTACTATTTCCTGATTATATTTTGGTACAATAAGACCTTTATGATCATCTCTTGGAACTGTTCTGTCCGGTGTATGAACCATCACTTTTTTACCACTCAGATTATCGATGAATTCATTCAATGATTCTGAACTACTATGTCCACTTATGTGAGCTGAAAATACATTTTGATGATATCTCTTTTTAGCAACGGAATGATTGTTCTTGAGCGCAAAGCCAAGTGTGTTGGGTGCTTGATACCCACAGATAAGTATGCCTG
This sequence comes from Candidatus Heimdallarchaeota archaeon, assembly GCA_019057375.1. Lineage (GTDB taxonomy): Archaea > Asgardarchaeota > Heimdallarchaeia > Heimdallarchaeales > Heimdallarchaeaceae > UBA460. Next base: position 5,486 of record DXJF01000048.1, on the reverse strand, counting down.
TGTTTTCATCTGAACTGGTTTCATCTATTAGTTTTCTAGCTGTTCCACCCTGTAACATTCCATGACCTGTTACAACAATATCACTATTTTCAAAATTGTCAGCTGAAAGGTTTTTAACTATGTCAAATTTAGCTCTTAAGCCCATGGATTTTGAAACATCAGCTGCAAGACCAGTAGTCATAACTCTTCTTTTAGTAGATACTCTTAATCTCTCTAATCTCTTAATCATTTCTTGAGTTCTACCAACTGAAAAAGCGGGAACAATTAAGCGATCACATGTTTCCGCTGCTTGTAAAATCACTGTATTTGGATCTTCTTCCACTGTTTCTCTATTATAGTAAGTACCATCAAAGATAGTTACATCACAATCTGTAGGAAGTTTTGCTCCAGAGAATAATTCACTTCTATCAGCTGAAAAATCTCCTGTAAATAGAATAGTTGTTCCAAAAACATCTATCTTGTAACTTACACTTCCATAAAGGTGAGAAGCTGAATACGGAGTTACTTTAAAACCTGGACTTACCTCTACTGTCTCATTAATCTTCAGGGGATTAAATTCATTAAAGAGATTAATAAGATTCGAATTGTTTAGAAAAACTTTCTGAAATGGGGAGGCATTCTTCTTGGTTATGCCATTTGATCGTAAAATAGAAGAGGTTGAATAGATTAGTTTCTCAGCTAATATTTTGGTAGTTTGAGTTGCATACCATCTCTTCCCGTTTTCAGGTCTGATGAGGTAAGGTAAAGCTCCTGTGTGATCCAGATGTGCATGAGTTACCAGAACAGCTTTTACATATTTAAGCGAAGGATGCCATCTAGGAATAGAATAATTAGCAACACTCATCCCGAAATCAAGTAAAATTGCATTATTGTCATGTTGAACTAAAATCCCCATGTTTCCAATATTACCTCCACCAAGAAAACTAATACGTATTTTTTGAGCATTTTTTGGACTTGAATATGCTTTAATTGAAGCATATTCTTTCATTTGTTCCTTTGGTAGAGCTGCAAGCTTTTCCATAGATACTGCTTTTGCATCAAATTTTGCTAGATGGGGTTCCAGAATAGGATCTATGACTGTAGGTACAGTCTTCATCTTTCTAGAGTCATATTCCTTCTCAATTATTTTCTGGAAATTCGCAAGAGAAGTTTTCTTGTCTAAATTGATTTGCTTACTAATGTTCTTAACAGAGAAATAAGCCAAATTATTTAACAATTCAAGATCTACATAGAAATCCATATTCTTCATCGTATCAGGAGTAATTGAGCTTGAAAACTCTTCTAGATATTGAGGTCTTTCTTGTATATTCTTGATAAATCTTTCAATTTCATTGCCTATTTCTATTTCCCTTTCTGAAAGTTTCATATTTGGAAATAATTTCTTAGTTGTATCGAAGAAATCTTGAAAACTAAGAGGGTCTACTCCCATTTTCCTAATAAATTCAAGAAATGAGTAAAAACTATATCTTCTAGGTTTTTCGATTTTGTTTTGTTTTTTCCAAAACATCCAGTAGCTGGAGACTAATAACTCATCTGTAATCAGATTTTGAGCTCCTAGTTCTTGTAATACTGCTCTGTACAATTCTAGATTAATTGCATCAAGCCAGTATAATGAAATAGCATAATAAACCATACTTTCAGATATTTCCTCTTGAATACCTGACCACGAAGTAGTAAACACTTCTAATAATTCTTCATTTTTGCATTGATAATAAGGATCATTTAAATTATCCGAATAATTTTTGGATTCTTTAAAAATAATCTGTAATTTATCTTTCAGTTTTTCTTTTGTATTTTGTTTAAATAAAAAGTTAATGTATTTTTGTAAATTTAATGTCATTTTTTTCGACCTTGTAATTTTGAATTTAAAAAATCAACAATATTTTCTTTGAGTAATATAAATTTAAAATATTTGAAAAGAGAGTAATATTATTTATTCTTCATTTGTGTCGCTCTCTAGAAGACTGCTAAACGCATCGCGTAATTCGCCTTGCAAGGCTTCTTTCATTTGTTTAGTTGATTTTTGCGGTGATGCTGGTGCAGCAGGAGTTGGTTCAAATTCAGCATCTTCACCTTCATCGGTTCTTGATTTTCGTTTTGACAAAGCATCTTTAACTTCTTTGTTAAGTGCCACGCTAGCAGGCATCGAACCTCCAGTATCACCTGCAGCTGCTTCTCTTTCTTTCCTGTGTTCATCAGGATTAACCTTAGTTAATCCAGATCTAACATCTTGGATATCAGTAGCACTAACACCAAATGGACTAAAAACTGGTGCTGCTCCAGGCGCGCCAGGATCTCCAGGTGTAGGTTCTGGTGCTTTTTGTAAATTGGAGGCTGCTTTCATAAGATCAGCACTATTAATTCCACCACCTGTGGATCCTTGGTTACCAGATGGTGCGGGAATCCCTCCGCCATCTCCACCTTGAGCAGGAGATGTATCTAAATTAGGCGCTCCGACTGTAGCGGATAAATTAGGCGCTGCAACTGGACCTGAGTTACTTGCTGTTAAATTTGGAGCTGCAGCTGCTGGTGCAGCTGAAGGAGCTGGAGAAGAAGTTGCAGCACGAGATGAAATGCCTAAAGATTGTTCAAGAGAATTGATTCGATTATTTAGGGTGTCAATATAGTCTTCCATTCGTTCGGTGCTTGTTACCATGATCGCCCCAAAATTCTCAATAAGTTTGGTAAGCTTCATAATAGCTTTTTTAGACGGTTCTGCTGTACCTGATAATAGACCGTCTAGATAGTCATCGATTGACACATGTATCATGTGAACACCAAAAATATGATATAAAAAGTCTATGTTACTCCTCAAAATATCCTCATATATATGTAGCTAGAGAGTGTAAGAGAAATTTGTGAAAAGAGGAAGAATCTCTACTTAAAGACTTCTGGAATTACGGAAACAACTTGCTCGATATCTTCTGTAGTTATTCCAAAGTAGGTTACCATTCGGAAGAGCTGATCTCCCATATAAGTTACTTTAATGCCATGTTTTTCCAAACCATCTCGAGCATCAGCAGCAGACCATTTACTAGCAGATGTATCAACAACAGCAATATTTGTATCAACAGGCTTAACTTTTAAATCCTCAATTTCTGTAAGAGCTTTTTCAAGCATTTTTGCATGTTTATGATCCTCAGCTAATCTGTCTATCATGTTATTTAAAGCATAAATTCCTGGAGCAGCAATAATTCCTGCTTGCCTTAAACCACCTCCAACAAGCTTTCTTTGTCTTCTTGCATCATGAATAAACTCTTCACTTCCAACAATAATTGAACCAACAGGGCATCCTAAACCTTTACTTAAACATATTTGAACACTTTCTACATTCTCAACAATTTTGGATGCTAACATACCAGTAGCAACAGCTGCATTGAACAACCTTGCTCCATCCATATGCACTAAACCGTCATTCTCATGAGCAATTTTGGCTAGTTGGTCAATATTTTTTTTAGGGATAATCTTTCCTCCTCCTCTATTGTGAGTATTTTCTAAACAGAGAAGTTTCGGATCTACCCAGTGGACATTGTAACCTCGTGTAAAAATCGCTTCAACATCTTTAGGATCCATTAAACCATTATTTCCTTCAATTAGAAAAGGGAATGCTCCAATTAGCTGTGAAAGCCCTCCTACTTCGTATAAGTAGATGTGACTCTCTTTTTCAAGAACTACACCATCTCCTCGATTAAGGTGAGTCATATTTGATACTAAATTTCCTTGAGTACCACTAGAAACTAGAAGACCTGCCTCCTTTCCAAGTTTCTTGGCAGCTGAAGCTTCAAGTTCTTTTACAGTTGGATCTTCCTCCCACACATCGTCTCCTAGCTCTGCAGTAAGAATAGTTTCAAGCATCTCTTTAGAAGGGAGAGTAAAGGTATCAGAACGTAAATCTATCATCACCAGTTTATGAAATATTAAAGTATTAAGTTTAACTGATGACACTAGAAATAACTGTTTAAGTAAAATATATTAACTCAGAAAATTAAATATACTTTATGAGTTTACTTTCAAAGATTAGATATGGTGATAAGACGTTTTGCACTAATTGTGGGGAAATATTATTGGAATATTCCTCAATATGTAAAAACTGTAACACCTCTCTCACAGAAACTAATATTAAGCAATTGAAATCATCGATTAGGAAGAGAAGAAAAATATTTGTTATATTCAATTTTATCAGTTTAATTGCTTTTCTCCCAATTGGAATTGGTTTGTTTTTTCTGTGGGAAGATCTTAAATTTACAATTATTGCATTAACCATTGTAATTGGTATAGTTTTTTTGCTTTCGATATTACTATACTATATAAAAATTGATCCAGAACAAAGAAGAATAAAATTCTTAGATGAAAGGAAAGTTAATTTCTTGATGATAATAAGTCTTAGTATAGGATTTTACATGGTATCTATAATAATAATGATTGGACTAGTGGCTCTTGTAGTTCTTTTAATTATGTCTGCTTTTCTAGGATCTTTTTAATACAAATAAAGAAACAATCTCAGTTAAATTTTAAACTTGTCGATTTTCAAAACAAAAACTTCTCATTAATATAGTTTACGTAAAAAAAAGAAAGTAAAAATGCGACTCCACCTCCTAGAAGTGTTAATACAGTTGAAAAGAATTGTTCTAGTACTTGTGTTATGTGTACACTAAATGTATTTGTGGAATAAACGAGGATTTAGGGCATTCTAGTGCGCGTTTACGTTCCTAATTAAATTACTTAGTTCTATACGTTTTTATATGATTAGTGGTATCTATTCCGATTACACTAGTAATCATAGAAACAAAAAGTGGTATAAATGCAAAAATAACAAACTAAGAAAAAAAAGCAAGCAATTATTTTGATTTCTTTCATGATTCTTGGCTTTTCTATGCAAAACTTTTCTACTTCTACCAATGCTTTAACAGAACATGGATCCATCAATATATATTCAGATTATTCTTGGGAATATTATGATTTTCCTGGTACTGGAACAGAATTAGATCCATACATAATTCAAGATTATAGTATAACTGCTACTGGATGGGCTGGAATATACATTACTGGTACTTCAAAACATGCCATTATAAGGAACTGCATTATCAATGCATATTATATGGGTATATGGATAGGAAATTTGGCACCTGGAACAATTCTAGTAGAAAATAACGAGTTCTTCTGTGAAAACAGTGCAATTAATATGGATGGAGCTTATCAAGTCACAGTTAGCAATAATATCTTTCATCAGAGCCATAATCCAGTTAGTGCTTATTTCAGTTCTAATATTATCATAGAAAACAATATCTTGGAAGAAGTTCATGGTATGGGAATAACAATAGGAGACTCATATTCTATATCAATACTCAATAATCTAATTATTGGATCTGATATTTATGAATGGGGAGCTCATGGAATCTACGTATCATTATGTACAGATGTAATTGTAGATGGAAATGAATGTTCTAACGTTGCTGAAGCTATAATGGCTTACGAAGTATATAATT
>DXJF01000047.1 GCA_019057375.1 Candidatus Heimdallarchaeota archaeon | reverse complement strand
ATAATAACACCTTTAGTTAAGAGGAAAATGAAGTATTAAAAATTTATTCCATAAGTCATGGAATTTTATAATATAAGAAAAACAGAAGAATATTATCTTTCTGGTGGTTCCCACAGTTCTATTTTGTTACCCTCTGGATCCATAATCCAACCAAATTTTCCTTCCTGATGTTCTTCTCTCTCTTCGAAAACATAGACACCATCTTCTTTCAAAGTTTGGAGTATTTTGTCAAGGTTATCTACAGTAAAGTTGAGCATGTAATTTTTCTTACTGGGTTTGAAATAATCGGAATCTTCTTTGAAAGGTCCCCAGAGAGTATAACCCTTTTTCCTGCAGTTTGCTTGCGTTTCCCAGTTAAAGATAATATAAGATTCTTCTGATCCTTCTTCAATAACCGGAACTCCTAGGTGTTTAACATACCATTCTTTGAGCTTCTCTGGATTTTTTGATTTAAAAAAAACTCCGCCTATTCCAGTAACTCTTGTCATTTTAATCACTCACAAGTGTATTATATTCCAAAATCATCATGCCCGACTGGTCTTCCATCCTTATCGAAAGCTTGTATTTCTAAGGTATATCCTGTTGGATCAGTATAGAAAGCGTTGTAAATTTTATATTGAGCTGTTTCTTGAGGTTCTCTTGTTAGTGTAACGTTTTCTGCTATCAAATATTTATTCCATTCATCGACTTCTTTTTTTGTTTCAACAACTAATGTTAAGCAAACTTGTTCAGGTTTTTCTATCTCTTTTTCTGTTTTACAGAAACCCCAATAACCATATTTGCCTATTTTAAATACAACACATCCACTCTGCTCTAAAGCGATTGGAAATTTGAGTATATTTTCATAGAAATTTCTAGTTTTCTTCATATCATTTGTTCTTAAGAATAACATAGGATAAGTTGGTTCTTTTGGCATATCTCAAGAAACTGTAAATAACTATTTTAGTATTCGTATAGACAATATTATATCCCAAGAGCTTTCTCTACAGCATCCATTAAAGTTTCCTCATAAATTGAAGTTTCATGTATTTCTACTTCTGAATAATCTTCCAATTCAAAAATTTCAGTTATAGAGCTAATTGCTTTCTCTCTTTCTTCAGCTGGAATTAAATCCATTTTGTGAGCTAGAACAAAAATCTTTCCTTCAGGGCTATACTCATTAAGATTCCCAATAGCTCTTCTAAAATACATCTTTGCTGTTTCAAAATCTTCCTGTCTGGAAGTATCCACTACAAAAAATAGAGCTTTAATTCTAGAGAATATACTCTCGCGCAAATCAACAAAAGCTTCTTCTAAATAGGTTATTTGTCCGCCTACATCATAGATATTCAAAGAAATATCTGAAAAATCTACCAATTTTCTACTTATTCCTACAGTTGCTGGTATTTCAGAAGTTGTTTCAGGAGATTTATTTTCGAAAACAACCTGAATTATTGAAGTCTTACCTGTTTGAGCTAAACCTAAGAAGAGCAATTTAGAACCAAATTCACGCTTATCTAAATCTTTGATTAGAACATTATCATCAGCTATTTCATTCTCAAGATAGCTCATAATATAATTTTGTCGTAAAGAAGAATAAAAGTGTTGTCTTTTTTCAATATTATTTTATCTACATCAGCTTTTAATAGTAAAAAAATTCAGTTACTCTGACCAGCATGGATGATAATTCCGACATGAACTTCGAATTATGTGTAATTTGCAAAACCTCTAGAGGTTTATGTGGGAGAAAATCATGTCCTCTATTACAAAACTGGTCAAAGCAATACAGTATTGAGCAGCCTAAAATCCAGAATCTTGACGAAACCTTTTCTCCCCCTTCCTTCTTTGTTGGATGGACAGGGTATCCTAGAATAAATGCAGGTCCCATGTTAACTGCAAATAGAGTTGCTTCTGATATCATTGATAACTCTCGAAATTGGCTGAAGAAGTCTCAAGAAGATATAGTAAAAATGCGAATTTCTCTGATGAGAACTCATGCTAAAATTAATGTTAAACGACCTCTTGATTCTGATATTGTTCAAAAAAGTCAAGAATTGCTTTTAGGAAAAAAAGCTATTGATGTAGAAGTTCAACTTGAAAGAAAGGTTATTCCCAGAATAAGTCTTGATGAGAGAATGGCGCCACATGGACCTATAGTACCTATAAAAACATTGGACATAACAGAAAATCAAACCCCAATTAATGCTATTGAAAGGAGTTATTATGATACAGATCTATTAGCTACAGATGCTGTAACCTATATGGGAAAAGAGAAATTAGATGAAACTACTATTACCAGAGTCTTTTCAGCAGGTATGATAGGTCGAAAAGATAATCGTAAACTTGTTCCTACCAGATGGAGTATAACAGCTGTAGACGATATTCTTTCAAAACAAAATGTAGAGAAGGTAAAACTTCTTCCTGAATTAGGAGAATTTAGAGTTTTTACCTACAACTTCTATGGAAATAGATTTGTCATTATTCTTATTCCTGATGTTTGGTCTTATGAAATGATCGAAACTTGGTTCAGAGGAGCTTTCATGAATCCTAGTGATAAAGATATAGCAGTTGAAGATTGGGAGGGATATAATGGTCGTACAGATTATGCTTCAAACATCACTGGTGCTTATTATGCAGCAAGATTAGGAGTAACTGAATATCTTCTTAAAATCAAGAGACAATCTCAAGCAATAGTTTTAAGAGAAATTTCTGATGAATACAGATTCCCACTTGGGGTTTGGGTAATCAGATTAGCTGTAAGAGAAGCAATGAAGAAAAAACACATGACTTTTGATAACATAGATTCTGCTTTTGAGATTGCTGGGAAAAAGTTTGATTATCCTCTCAAACATTGGAAATATCGTTCCAAGCTCTATGATCTTACTAAAAAGCAAACAAAGTTAGATTATTTTCTTCATGTAAGTTAGCTAATCTTCCATTTTCTTTAAATAATCAAAAATGTCTTCTGACATATCATTAACTTAGTCCGCTGGTGTGAGTATGTCTGAATTTCAAATTCATGAAGTGACAAAGGAAGAATTGCAGCAGATTGCTGTTGTTGGTACACATCTTCATAAATGGCAAGGGGAGAGTATAGATGATATACAGTCTGTTTTCAAACAACAAGCATTGGTTCAGCTCGATCCTTTGAATCCAGCAGGAAGGAATCATGACCTTTTTTTTCAGAGCAGAATAAAAAATTATGAAATAGATACATTTCAGAAAATAGTTTACCCAAATAAATTAGTTTTTGAGGCTTATTTCCCAAACTTAATGGCTATTTCAAAAGAGCATTTTCCTTTATTTTTATCTCAAATGAAGAAAGAGTACTTACACAAATATTATCAATCTCGTTTAGAGAAAGTAGAAAAAATACATTCAGGAATACTTGAAGAAGCAGTGAAATTCCTTCTAGAAAATGGACCTTCAAAAGCTTCAGATATTGCAGAAATGGCTAATATCAAACCAGATTTCTCCTTTTGGAAAACTAGTAATCTTGCAGGTATGTCTCTTGAGATATTGTGGATTCTAGGAAGAGTTATTATTTCTGGTAGAGATGAAAACTGGAGAAAGATTTACTATTTAACTGAAGAATATTTCGAATCAGAATTACTAGAAAAAACAGATTTAACACATGAAGAAATTAATTATGAGAAATTTCTTATCAAACAGAAATCTTATCCTTTGATTACTCTAGGCAAGGTTTCAATTACAAAACCTGGTTCTTTATTTGTTGGAAAAAGGAAAAGAATCTCACCTGAATGGTTTAGAACAAATTATGCTGACAAGGGTCCTCACATCTTAAAAACTGAAGGAGAACAATGGGGTATAGCTGTTCCCTATAATTGGAAAGATTTTCTTAAAGAAGACTTAGATGTTAATATGAGAGCCCTAGCTCCGCTTGATCCATTAATTTGGGACAGAGATTTAACACTGAAAGTATTTAATTTTGATTATGTCTGGGAAGTTTACAAAATTCCAAAAGATAGAAAGTGGGGATACTATGTCTACCCATTACTTTTCCAAGGTAAACTCATTGGTAGAATAGAGGTTAAATTTGATAAAAAAACTTTGAATCTAGAATTCTTCAACTTGCAATTAAAGGATAATTGTGAAATAGATAATAGTACAGAAACTGCCTTTATTAATTTAACAGAACGATGGAAAAACATGCTAAAAGCTAAAACAACAACTTCTGATAGAAGCATTAAATTCATTGATTAGAAGTCTTTTACGAGTTATTTCAAGAATCATATTTTTTGGCTATAAAACACAAAGATTTTATATAAATGTCAAAGGACTTATACCTCTATGCTTGGTACTGTGCTTATAGCCAATCGTGGAGAAATAGCTGTTCGGATAATACGAGCATGCCGTTTACTAAACCTAAAAAGCATAGTTATTTTTTCTAAAGAAGACTCTACTTCTCTCCATGTAAAAATGGCCAATGAAGCATATAGCCTTGGCAAAGGTACGGTACAAGAAACTTATCTGAATATAGAAAAAATAATTGAAATTGCATTAACTTCTGATTCAGATGCAATCCATCCAGGTTATGGTTTTCTTAGCGAAAACCCAGATTTTGCTGAAAGGGTTGAGAAGGAAGGAATGATATTTGTAGGACCTTCTCCTTCCGTTCTAAGGAATTTAGGCGACAAGGTTGAATCAAAGAGAATAGCAAAGGAAATTGGTATTCCAACAATTCCTGGTTCTGATGGTTATGTATCGTCACTATCTGAGGCAGAAAAAATTGGTGAAAATATTGGATATCCAATTATCATAAAAGCAGCTTTCGGTGGAGGAGGAAGAGGGATGGAGATTGTTGAAAATCCAGAGGCTCTCGAAATAAGCTTGTTAGGTTGTCAAACAATTGCTGACAAATTCTTTGGAAATAATAAAGTGTTTATTGAGAGATATATTTCATCTCCTAGACATGTTGAAATACAATTTCTAGCTGATAATCATCATAAATCAATTCATATTGGAGATAGGGAATGTTCCATCCAACGTTCTTATCAAAAAATCATTGAAGAAGCTCCATCCTTTCTTTCTGTTCGTAAAAGAAATAGCTTGGGTGAGAAGATTTGCAATCTTGCTGAAAAGCTTGACTATAGAAATGCTGGAACAGCAGAGTTTCTATGGAAAGATGGAGATATTTTCTTCAATGAGATTAATCCAAGAATTCAAGTTGAACACCCAGTTACTGAAATGATCACAGGAATTGACTTAGTTGTAGAACAGCTGAAGATAGCAAGTAACAAGGAATTATCAATAAATCAGAGAGATATAAAGTTTAATGGGCATGCTATAGAATTTAGGATCAATGCAGAGGATCCTCTGAAATCCTTTTATCCTCAATCAGGAAGAATTACCGGGTTAAATATCCCTGGAGGAAATGAAGTTCGTTTTGATACTTTTATTTATCCTGACTATGTTTTCCCAAATAATTATGATTCTTTAATTGGTAAGCTTATTGTTAAAGGTAACAATCGAAATGATACGATAACTAAATCAAGAATAGCACTGAACGAACTATCGATTTCCGGAGTTACCACAAACATCGCTCTTCATAATGCTATCATCGCATCATCCGAATTTCAGCAGAGAATTATAACAACCGATTTTCTGGAGAAAAATAAGATTACAGAAATCTTGTTACATTATGAGAAACTTAAACTCGCAGCAATTTTGAAAACTCAAAGCATCCAAAAATCAAAGCAGCAATTCTCACCAATCAAATTAAATGAAACATCAAACGGAACTAACCGATGGAGAGAGCAAAGCAAGCGTGAGCAGCAAAGAAATTATCTATAAACTGGTGTTTTAATTTTGAAAAAGAGAGTAACTTATCGAGACCATGAGTATATATTTGAAATCCTCCCTAATGGAGACTTGAGTATAGATGGAGAAATATTCTCTGCATCAGTTGATCAAGAGATTAATTCTGTTTACAAAGTTACAGTAAATAATCACACTTTTACAGTAGAAGTTTCATCTAAAGATTTCACAATAGACGGTGAAAATGTAGATATCTCTATTAAACCTTTCATTCCAAAACGAAGCATAAACAACGGTTCTCAAGAGAAGAAAAACATTAGCCTTAAAGCACCAATTCCTGGTAAAATCGCGCAAATACTTGTAAAAGAAGGAGATATTGTGGGTAAAAATCAAGAACTTATGATTTTAGAAGCAATGAAAATGCGAAATAGGATTTTCTCTCCAAATAAGGGAAAAGTGAAAAAGATATGTGTTAAGGAAAATACCTTTGTTGAACAAGATCAGAAGCTTCTGGAGTTTGAGAATTCTCCTGATTAATCAAACGCTGCTTGAAAAAATCAATTACATAATTTTTCATTTTTTGGAAATGGACTTTGTTTGAAAAATTGTGATCAGCATTCTCAATAATTTGGAGATCTTTATCCAGATTTACTGGGAGTTTTTTGAACCACTTTTCAATTTCCTCTGCGTCTAAAATCTCGTCTTTAGTACCAGTAATCATTCGTATAGGACAGTTAAGCTGTTCTACTAGTTTATCTGGATTATAATGTGAAGATTGATTTTCGAAGAACGATTTTAAATTCACTTTAGGAAAACGTATTTGTTTATTTAATCTCCACATCAGAGACAATCCATCAAATATCTTTAACTGTGGAATTTTTTCAGTATCATAAACAGGAGATCTTATGGCTAAACACCGTATTCTGTTGTCTCTAGCTGCATGGCATATAGCCATAGCACCTCCAAAACTTTCCCCGAGTAGAGCAATTTTTGTAGGAAGAATTTTTGGATGGTGAACAAGATATGAAATTATTGTATTAATATTTTCTTGAGAGTAATAATATTCAAACAAACCAGTACTATTTCTAACACCTGTATAGTCAAAGGCATAATAAGCTATTCCAATGCTATTTAGTTCCTGAGCAAACCTTTCACCTTCTTTTTCAGGTTCAAGACCCGGCATTCCATTAAGATGAATAACTAAGGGTACAGGATGGTTGCTTTCAGGCAGATAGAGAACTCCGTTAATTGTTTCATTTCGAAAATTTATATCCGTATATTCAATTTTCATTTTCCATCATCTGTCTTAATCTCACAATAACTTAGAGCATAGTTTTGGAATTTCTTATTGGTTATTTCAAAGGAGTTGGGATCATATGGTAAGGATTCTGCAATCTTGGATGAAAAATCTATTTTGTAAGAAGATTTCTTCTCATCTGAAGATATTTCAATATCATGTAAACTGAGATTCAATCCTTCACCTATAGCTTTGGTAATAGCTTCTTTAATTGTCCAGTACACTGTCCCTAACTCAGCATTTGAGGAAATCTGATTTCTCTCTTTCTCTGTAAAAGCTTCTTTGTAGAAAGATTCACTTCTTTCTTCAATCTTTTCGATATCAATACCTATAGGACTATCCCCTATTGCAGCAATTGCAAAATCACCAGAGTGAGTTATTGAAAGATTCAGCTTGCTCTTCTCTTTCTTCTTCCTATCATAAATGTAGGGTTGCCCTTTAGTTGTTTTTCTTATTTCAGTTGTCTGAATAGCCTTTGCATCTTTATAGACATCTTTGATAAGTTTCTTAGCAGCAATCACTCCAGAAAGATATTCAATTTTCCTTTTTTCATTTTTCTTTCTCTCAAATGACGATTTTTCTTCTGAAGATAAATATCTCATCAATACCTTAGGTTTAGTATCTAGATAATTAGAAACAGCTGCTGTTGGGATGATTTTCATCATATTGTCTGAAAAAGAAGTTGAGATTTGCCAGTATTCTTTCAGTATCTGAAGTTGTTTTATTCTTTCAAGATTTTCAGTGAAAGAAAACTGTATATGAATCATCCCTAAGCCTTCTAAAAGGGCGATTAGATGTCCTTTTTCATCAAACACTTCAACATCAAAATAGCTATAATTTGTGTCCTTCTCAATGAATTTTGATTTAATATGATGTGGTTGTTTATTGCTATATATTGAAAGTTGTGCAATATTAGATGGTAACGAAGATTCGTTATTAACGATTATATCATATAACCCTGCAGTTTGTAAAGCTGCTTCTATCGTGCGAGGATTAATCAACACTTTACTTTTACTTTCAGAGAACAAATCATCCTTTGGAATCTTAACTAATGTAAGTGCAGTTTCATTTGAAACATCTAGTAATTTATCCAAAACTTGGAAACTTTTTCCATGGAAGAATACTTCGTAAATTTCCTCTTTTGACATCAAGTGTAATTCTGAATCTTCAGGTTGAAAGCTTGATTTTCTTTTCCTTCTTTTCTTTGCTTTGCTTCCAATATTTAACTTGAAATGTTCAATTTCTCTTCTTAATTTTTCATCGTTTTTCGGAATGAAGACAGATTTGAGAATCATCTCTTCTTTTGAAGTATCATATTCAACAAAGATGTCCTTAGGCATGTTTTTCGGAAGTTTTAATGCAGATGAAAACTCAATTTCTTTCAAGATGAATGGTTTTGAGTTTGATATCAGATGGTATACTTCGGAAAACATTTCCAAACCCATCACACCTGGGAAGATTGGTACATCCTGTATTTGATGATCCAGCATGTATAGATCTGAATTTGTGGATAAAGTATGATATACTCTGAATTTTGAATCGATATACTCTAGATTATTTATCATAGGGTAATTTTTGTTTGAGATTTGCTGATCTAGAATATGCACTTCTTCGAATGGTCCTAATCCATTTGATACAACAACTTCCTTTCCAATCTTGTTTAGAAATAGTTTTACAAATACTTCAGTCCCAGTTTCTAAAGGTATGGGATTTATTCCAAAAGAGGTTAGAATTTGCATTATTGAGCCTCTTGTTGCCATCCCTACTCCACCCCAAGCACTCCAATCGCACGCTATTGCTGGGATTCCTTGTTGATTGAGCATCCAACATAAACGAGATAGATAACCATTAGCAAAGGAATAGTCTATTTGTCCTCTGTTACCAAATCTTCCTGCTATAGATGTGAAGCAAACAACTCTCTTTAACTTACTTTTATCTAGAGAATTTAGGATATTCCAGATTCCTTCAACCTTAACTGATACTATCAATCTAGAAAAATCGAATTTTTTATTCTTGAAGGATTTAGATTCTTCTAATCCTGCTCCATGAACAATGTGGGTTACTTTTGATTCCATTTGCTTTTCAATTTCATCTAAAGCTTTTTCTACTTCCTTCTGGTTGGTCACATCAACTCTTCGATATTGTGCTTCAATTTTCAACTTCTCTAGTCTCAGGAGATTTTTCGAAACTTCCAAGCCAAAAATAAAATTATTCCATTTTCTTTCAATCATGACAGGAGTAACTTTTTCTTCTGTAGCTTTCAGATTTTCAATCATTTTTTCCCTATGTTGTTTTAATTCTTCCTCAGAAAGAGCTAACAATTCAGGAGTACAATGGGAAATATCCTCAATTCCCATAATTGCAACTTTAGGTTTGACGATAGTACATAAAGCTTCAATGCATTTGAATGTGATTCCTCTTCCTCCTCCCGTAACCAAAAGCAAATCATCGTTTTTAAGATCAAGTTTCGATGTTTTAGTAACAACATCAGTAATTTCTGAGGAAACGAGTGTGTATCTAATTCCCTTTTGGTAAGATATTTCTTTAAAATTATCCCAATACTCTAATTCTTGAAGAATTTCTTTGTTATTTGATGAATATAAATGCTTAACCTTCATTTCAAATTCTAATCCAAGAGTTTTAACAAATCCAGAAATTCCTCCAGATATAGGTATTGCATCTAACTCATATCCAAAGAATTTCTCTGAAGAAATAGCTATTATTCTTTGATTTGAATTTAATTCAAGTGATTGAAATAGCTTAAACATATTATTGTAAATCTCTTGGTCAACATAACCAGGTTTGGATTTTTCATCAGGCAGAATTATAACAAAGGAATCAAATTCCTTATCCTTCAGTTCAGAAAGTGAATCATTAAAAATACTGTATTCATGATATTGTAAATTCTTCTTCGAGAATTCCTCTAATATTGAGTTTGTTCGAGATGATTCAAGGTTAATTACTAGAGTGGATAGATTTGATAGATCTAGTTTCTCAGCTTTTTCTTTGTTTAAGCTAGCTGGTGATACAATTATTTTATCTATTCTAACGTCCCTCTCCATCTGTACTGACTTTTTCTTTTCTAAATCAGATTTCACATCTTTTGAGATCGTACTATCAGTTACAGCATGCTTGGAGACGTAATTAGCTATATCTTGAATTGATTTGAATTCTGCTAAACTTACAGTTTCATCCAGAGGAAGGTCATATATTTCTCGTATATCCCCAAAGATTTCAGCTTGCTTGATAGTATCAATTCCCAAATCTTCTTCTAAATCCATATCATATTCAATTAAATCTGGTTCGTATCCAGTTGTTTCTGAAATAATTTCTCTTATTCGCATATTAAGACTAGAATCATCAATAGATTGAGAAACAGCTGTTTTCTTGGAACTTTCTTCTTTATGATCTGGTGGGAGTTTCTCTAGAATATATGACACTATTTTGTTTGGTGATGTAAATTCAGCAAGACTAAGTGTTTCATCCAATTCAAGATCCCATTTATCTCTAATAATACCAAAAATCTCAGCTTGCTTAACAGTATCAATCCCTAAATCCTCTTCTAAATGCATATCAGCTTCAATTAAATTAGACTCATATCCAGTTATCTCTGAAATAATATTGGTTAGTTCAGAAAGAACATTGCCAGATCCTACCGAATGAAGTACAGGTTTCCTTCCAAGCTTTTCATCTGTTGAATCTATCTTTCTTGGTTTTGTTCTCATCTTTAAAACTCTACCATCTAGAAATGTGCTATCAAGACTCCCATTCAGCTGATTCAGCCAATTCTCGTGATAATTCAGATCATATCGGTCATCATGAGTATTCAATCTAAATGCTGTAAAAGCAATCTGAGAACCAAAACCTGCAGCTAGTCTTATTGCATATTTAGCTCTTCTATTTTCTCCTTTTGAAAAGCTTAAACCATTAAATGCTGAATCAATTTGGGAGTAATTTGCAATAGGTGGAATGATACCTCTTTCCATAGATTTTATAGCCACGCATTCCTCCACGCCAGCTCCCATTGCATGACCAGTATAACCTTTTGTATTTACGATAATCAGCTTGGATACATCTGTTCCAAATACTGATTTTAGAGCTTCAATTTCAGCTTCAGCACTACCTCCTCGAGCAGGCGTATAAGTTTCATGTGAAACAAAGATACCATTTTCTGCAATTTCCTTTCTTGAGATATTGTAATTCTTCTCAACTTTATCAATAAAAGTCTCAAATGCTTTTGTTATGTTCTTAACATCAAGTCTAGAACCATGGAAAGCACTGTTTGTAAATTGGGAACCTATTAAGTCGACAATAGGTTTAACTCCTCTTTTTTCATAAGCAGATTCTTTTTCAATTATTAATCCTGCAGCTGCTGATCCAATAATCAGACCATGTCTATTTTTACCAAAAGGCAGTGCAGCTTTTTCTATTTCCCCTTCTGTTGTAACTCCTCCAGCCACCAAAAATCCTGAACCAATCCAAGGAAGTAAGTTCTCACTAGCTGCATCATCTGCAGCGATAACTATAACTCTGTTGCATCTACCTGTTTTAATCCAATCCTCTGCAATACCAATTGCCTGAGTAGTAGAAGCACAAGCAGCATTTATTTGAGTGTTTGGTCCTTTTGCCTTAATCATTTGTGCAAACTGTGCATGCCCCAGTGAAAGAATCTTGAATAGAAAATTTCGACTGAAACTTCTTTCTTCCCCAGATTCTTGATATTCACTAATTTCTTTAATGAGATTATCATACCCTGGAAAAGCTGAAGCAAAGACGATCCCTGTTTCTTCCTGCAACTCCTCTGGAAGAGCCCATTCTCCCTCAAGAATCTTTCCTGTAGTAGTAGTTATTGATGATTTTACTAAAGGAATTCCTGCATCAGTTAAAGCTTCCAAACCTGCACAAATAGCAAGAGTAAACGTGATGTCTAGAGATTGTAAAAATTTCTCATTTAGACCAAAATCATTGATAGGATCAAATTTGCCTATTTGTCCAGCTAAACTGATTACTTGAGTTAAATCTTTTATTTCTTCAAATGATGCTGAACCATCAGGAGATTTTATTAATCGATTGATGTTTTTATCAAGAATTTGTTGCTTTATTTCATCTTCAACAGTATCGATGAAATTGTGCCCAGAGAGAATCAAATCTATGTTCTCGTCATCAAATACATTTTGACTCTTTCCTGGTAATCCTATTCCAACTCCAGTAATACCAATTAATTCTTCACTCAAAGAAGAAACACTTCTGGTTTCAGTTGGTGCTTCAGACTTACCCAAATAAGTAGTATAGATATCATGTCCTGTTTTCAAGAAATTTTCTAGCAAACTTGGGTTTCTTTGAATGAATGATTCAAAATCTGATTTTTTGGAAGTAAAAACTGGAATCTCTTTTTGCACTATAGAATGCTCAAAGCTTTGATCCAAAGTACTGAAATCTATTCCTCCGTTTTCATAACCAGCTTGAATGATTTTGTTTACTGTATCTTTGATTTTATTAATATCATCATCCTTTGCACTTAGAGTATTGAAAACGTTTATGTCATTCTTATCTTTGAGAATATCTTTAGCAAAAGAGAACAATGCTTTCTTAGGTCCAACTTCAACGAAATATCTAGCTCCTGCCTTATACATGTTTTCTACTTCATCAACCCATCGTACAGATGAACTTATTTGTTCCACCAAAAGATTCCTCATTAATGAAGGATCATTTGGATATGGAAGGCTTGTTACATTACTAAAAACAGGAATAGAAGGGCGTTTAAATTCTATTTTGGATAGTACTTTTTCCATTTCTTCTTCTACATTTTTAACAATTTGAGAGTGAAATGCTGTTGATACATTAAGTCTTATTGCTTTTACTCCTCTCTTCTTAGATATCTCTAATATTTCCTCAACACTCTCAATATCACCTGAAACAACTGTTTGAGATTTTGAATTATAATTTGCAATAGTCAAGTAGGTTTTTTTAACTTCATTCACTATTTCTTTCACTATATCAATTGGAGCAAGCACAGCTGCCATAGCACCAGGCACTGTATTTCCTGCTCTACTCATCGCTCTACCGCGCTCTATCACCGCCCTTAATCCATCTTCGAAAGATAATGAACCCGCGATCACTAATGCCACATATTCTCCTAGACTATGTCCAGAAACAATATCAGGTAGTATACCTTCTTCAGATAGGAGTCGTGCTATAGCTATATCTACAATGAATAAAGCAGGTTGAGTAAATTTAGTATCAGTTAATCTTTTCTTATTAGCTTCAGTAGAGAGTTTCTCCGAACCAAATATTATTTCCTTCAGACTATAACTATAATAACTGAACCAGATTTTTTCTGCTTTCTCAAAAGTTTGAGCTACAATTGAAGAATTTTCATAAAGATGTTTAGCCATGCCTAAATATTGACTACCTTGTCCAGTAAACATGAAGCTTAATTTTGGTTTAATACTTTGAAGAGATATTTCACTTGGGGAAGTCAGATCAATTGTTTCAGCAACAAGAAGAAGGCTTTCGTCAAATATATATTTTACTTTTTCAGACGAATATTCTTCCAATATTGTGTGATAATTAGTTCCACCAAAACCGAAAGCAGATACTCCAGCTCTTCGAAGAATTCCTTTTTCTACACCCCAATCAATGGGTTCTTTATTTATTTTTAACTTTGATTTATCCCAATCAATTTTTGGGTTAAGTGTTTGAACGTTTATTGAAGGTGGTAATATCTTATTATAGATGGTAAGTGCTGTTTTTATCAGAGATGCAATTCCAGCTGCAGCCTTTAGATGACCTATTTGACTTTTTATGGAACCTACTGCAAGTTTTTTTGTATTTTTACGGTTCTGAAAAACTTCTTTTAGAACATTTAATTCTACAGCGTCACCTACAATAGTTGATGTGCCATGAGCTTCAATGTAATCTACTTCATCTATTGTTAAATCTGCTAATCGGAGAGCCATTGAAATAGCTTGTTTTTGTCCCACTGGATTTGGAGCGGTTATACTTTTCCCTTTACCATCTGAAGAAGAACCAATAGCTGGGATGACAGCATATATTTTATTTTCAGCTCTAATAGCATCCTCCAATCTTTTCAAGACCATAAATCCTGCACCTTCTCCCATAACAAAACCATCAGCACTTTCATCAAAGGGACAAGAACCTTTTGCAGAGAGAGCTCCAATCTTACTAAATTTTACGTAAGAAGCAATATCCATAGATCTATCTGCACCACCTACCAAAGCTGTATCGAAATCACCAGATGTTAATGATTTAATAGCTGTATCTAAAGCAGCTATACTTGAAGCACAAGCTGCATCAGTAGTCATAGACTTACCTGTAAGATTAAACACGTTAGCAATACGACCGGATATAATATTGGACAATTCTCCAGGCATTGAATCTTCAGTAATTGAAGGATATTTCCCATCATAATTTTCTTTTAGATTTTGTAAGAGAGAATTCTGTTCTTCTTCACCAAGTGATTTGAAAACCGCATTATTTTCTAGCTCAAAAAGGAATTCAGGAACAAATAATCCTTTGTTAGTTGTTCTTTGATTTTCCCCACCTAAAGCATTACCAATAATTACTGCAATTGGAAGTCTATTTTTTCCATCTGTAGAGATACCTGCATCTTCTAAAGCTTGTTTTGCAGCGTCAAGAGACCATTTCTGAACTTCATCCATACTATCTGCTATTTTAGGTGGAATTCGATAATTGATAGAATTAAACTTGTAATCTTTTACAAAAGCCCCTATTTTAGAATAGCTCTTATTTTGAGCTGTTTTATCTTCATCAAAATGGATGTTTTTATCCCATCTTGAATCTGGAATCTCAGTAATTGAATATTTTTTGGAAGTTATATTAGCCCAGTATTCACTAATATTTGCAGAGTCTGGAAAAATACATCCTAAACCAACTATCGCGATTCTATTTTTTGATGATAATTCCGAAATTTGAATTTTTGGAACATCACTAACTATATCTCTTGTTAACATCCTTTCAATTGAATTTCTTGTATTTCTGAATAGTTCTTTTCCAGATACTACAATATCATAATGAAGATCTTTAATCTGAACAACATTGCGCTTCAAACTGATAATTTCGCCTGCCATGAAACATCCTAAAGAAACATGGTCTTTTTCATCAACTAAGTTAAATTGTGTTAAATCTCCTTCTGGTACATAATCTTCATTCCAAATCTCGGCTTTTGCAGCAATTCTGAGAGCTCCCAAATTATCTTTCTCGTAGAGTTTCTTTCTTTCTCTGATAGATAATCCTTCTTTAATCCAAATTCGTTCATTTTCAATTGTTTGAGATACAAATTCAGAGGGTATAACACGAGCACGTGTATTAACTGTAGAACCTATGACTCTAGTGATATTTGAATCAAGAAGTTTTTCTTGATATAATGAAGTGAGAGCTTTTGTTTTTACAATCTCATCTGTGAAAAGATAAGCTGTCCCCATCTGAATCCCAGGATTTATCAGATCTAGGTGATTTCCAACCATTCCAGCTACCATAGCAGCTCCAAGTTCATCTCCAATACCACCAGCAAATACAATATTGATTTTTTCAGATATCTGATTTGCATTGTTACTGAGATACTGTAAAATTGATTCCCAGAGAGTTAAAGATGTAAAAATTCCTATGTGTCCCCCACATTCAGAGCCTTCTAAAATAACATGTTTGTGACCATATTTTATAGCTTCTTTGAATAAGCTTAAAGCTGGAGTATGAATGATAGTTTTCATCCCCATTTTTTGAATTCTAGTTGCTAGTTGAATAGTTCCTGCAGCAATTAGACAGATGGGAGTTTTGTTCTTAGCCATTAGAGATATATGAGCTTCTCGTCTCTCTTTCATTACCTCTAGACCGATAATTCCTCCTGCATAATTCTGGTTTTTAGGAAATTTCGAGTTGAATTCTGCGAATAGTTCTTCAGCTTCTTCTATTAATAGTCCTCCCATAGCTAAAACTGGCAATGCCCCTTCTTCTGCTACTTTTATTGCAAAATCAGTCTTATCTGTAATATTGGCCATAGGACCTTGAATGATAGGAAATTTAATTTCTAGACTTTTTGCAAATTCGCTTTCTTCTTCAAAAGGCCAATTAGCCGAAACTGTTTTGATTTGGTCTTGAATGATGTCTTGAATTGCAGTTAGAAATGATCTTAAATCATCGAAAATTTCTTTTATAAAGGGAGCAAAACTTAAACCTATATCACAAGGCAAGAATGAATGTTTCATTTCCTCTGAATTAAAGAAATGAGATTTACTTGAGAGTTGTTTCAAAAATTCTAGTAGTCCTTCTTCTCCTTTATCAGAGTTTTCTTTATCAAATTTCTTTAATTCTCGAATAGAATTATTAGCAATTTTACCTATCAATCTGTATTTGTTTGAAGAGCTTTCTCCTGCGATGTATGTATCGTTCTCATCAAGCTTTTCGAGGTATTCTTTGGTCAACGAACTAAGGGGACATTCAGGAAGAAGAAAAAGTTGTCCTTCTAGAACTACTCCTAGTGCTCCCCCTACTATAGCTGTAACTATGTTGTAGACACCAAAACCTCCTTGAATAATAAAAGGAAATCCAGCTTTATTGAATTCTTGAATCAAAATAAAAGATGTTTGATCACTTATTTTCCCTCCTGATTCAAACCCTTTTACTAAAAAGAAATCTACCCAGTCTGTTCTTTCTTGAGCCTCATCTAAATTTACAACTTCAGCAACTTTCCATTTAAGCTTTGAAACTAGTTTTACTAAATCTTCTTGTTCTATTTCAAAAGCTATAATTCCAATAGGTATTGAGTCTACTTCAGACAGAACAGATAAAGATTCTATATCGGGGAATCGAACTCCCCATAGTTTGTCAGAAGGAATCTTACTTGAACAAGTCTCAATTATTTCTTTCGAAACACTTTCTTCTAATCCTTCAAGATCGATTAAACCAATTCCACCATTCAATGAAAGTTCAATAGCTAATTGGGGATTACTAATTCCCTTTGGAGAATAACCCCAGATTATTTCGTTTAATCTAAGTTCTTTTTCTAATTGTTTCTTAGTTTTCATCTGTAACACCTTAAACTGGAGAAACTCCATGTTTTCTTTTGGGAGACTGTTCTCTCTTATTTTGAAGCAAATGTAACGAAGCAACGATTTCGTTTCTCGTTTCTTCAGGAAAAATTACTTTGTCAATATACCCTAATTCTGCAGCTTGGTAGGGGTTTGCGAATTCTTCTTTGAATTTATGGGTGAATTCCTCAAGAACTTTCTCAGGTTCTTCTTCTTTTAGTCTGTTTCTGTATAGAATACGAACTGCCCCTTCTGCACCCATAACAGCTATCTGAGCTGAAGGCCATGCTAGATTAATGTCTGTTCCTAAGTGCTTGGAACTCATAACTATGTAAGCTCCCCCATATGCTTTTCGTACGATTATAGAAATCTTTGGAATGGTTGCCTCTGAATAAGCATAGAGCAGCTTAGCACCATGTCTGATTATTCCTTCATGTTCTTGTTTGACACCAGGAAGAAAACCAGGAACATCAACAAAAGTCAATATTGGAATATTGAAAGAATCACAAAAACGAATGAATCGAGAAGCTTTATCTGCTGCATTATAATCAATTGCTCCTCCCAAGAAAAGAGGTTGATTTGCAATAATCCCCACAGTAAACCCTTGCATTCGAGCAAAGCCTACTATGATGTTTTTAGCCCAATCTTCATTCAATTCTAAAAGGCTATCAGAATCAACAATTGTTCCTATTATGCTTTTCATATCATAAGGTTCATTCTCTTTATCTGGTATTAGCTCGCGAAGCGAGGTTTGTTCACTTTCTTCTCTTACTTCTGGGTCAAATGGAGGATCATTCAAATTGTTTGAAGGTAGATAAGAAAGTAGTTTTCTAGCTAGGTCCAAAGTTTCTTCTTCACTTTCACCAACTAGATGACTCACACCTGTTTTCTTGCTATGGACCTCACTTCCACCTAAATCGTAAAAAGATATTTCCTCCCCTGTAACAGCTTTTACAACTTCTGGACCAGTAACAAACATAAATGAATTTTCTTTATTCATTAAAACAAAATCTGTTAAAGCAGGCGAATAAACCGCTCCTCCTGCACATGGGCCTAGAATAATAGAAATCTGAGGGATCACTCCAGAAGCTTGAATATTCCTAAAGAAGATATCACCATAACCTGCTAATGAAGCAACTCCTTCTTGAATTCTTGCTCCACCTGAATCCAATATACCAAGTATTGGATTTCCAGTTTTAATTGCTAGCTCCATTAACTTGCAAATTTTTGTTGCTTGAGCTCTCCCTAAACTTCCCCCAAAAACTGTGAAATCTTGACTGTAAATGAAAACTTGTCTCTCAGCAATAGTTGCATGACCTGTTACTACTCCATCTCCTAATGGTTTGTTGTTTTCAAGATTGAATTTTGTAGATTGATGTGTAACTAATGAATCCAATTCGACAAAAGAGTTCTCATCAACAAGCAATTCAATTCTTTCTCTTGCTGTAAGCTTACCTTTCTTATGTTGATTCTCTACCTTCTTTTCTCCCCCTCCTTCCAAACTTTTCTTTCTCTTCTCATGGAGCTTAGAATAGATTTTTTTTTCTCTATCACTAGCTCTATTCTTATGATTCAGATACATTAGTATTACTTATAGAGAGTCGAATAAAAACGACATCTTCTTTTATGACGAGATAATGAAAAAAGCTTTATAACATACCAATTCTGTTGCGGTTTGTGACACACAGAATAGGTTATATGAACACTGTTCATTATGAAAAAGTATCTTCAACAATGGATGCAATAATTGAGCATCTTAAGAATGATATAGATCACCCAATTCTAGTCGTGGCTAAACAACAAGAAGAGGGGAGGGGAAGACAGAATTCAGCCTGGTTCTCACCAAGTGGAGGTTTTTATGGAACTTTTGCATTCCCATTATCTTCCAAAATGAAACCCAGACAATTTAGTTTTTTGCACTATGCTGCAGCTCTTGCTATTCAACAAGCTATTAAGAAAAAATACGGAACTGAAATCTTAGTAAAATGGCCAAACGACTTAGTTTTCAAAAACAGAAAATTAGGTGGAATTTTACTCGAGTTGGTATCTTTACAATCAGAATATTTACTCTTGGGAATAGGAATTAATATTGAATTAAAAGAAGAAAATACTCTAGTTTTTGAACAATTAAAAGCCACATGTTTAGAAGAAGCTACTGGAAACCAAATTCAAAAAAATGAATTCATTAGAATCCTTTCAGAATATATATTTGAATATGTTAATTTAGTTACGGAGGAAAACTATGAGAAAATAACTTCCTTGTTTAATACGAACTCAATCAATATGAATAAAAAACACTCATACAAATCTGAAGTGTATTTATGTAGAGGTATTTCTAATACAGGGGAGCTAAGACTCGAATCATCAGATAAAATACAACTAGATGTTCATATTGATGAATCTAATAGCTTGACAATCCTAAACTAACGACTTTAATTCTCCAACATAAAAGTTTAAAAATGTATAAGATTTTCTTTGAGTAGGTGTTAGATACAATGGCTCCAATATTCATCCCAACAATATTTAGTATTTTCATAGTAATTGGTTTCTTTGGACTTTTATCTGGTTTAATTTTCTGGGGTATCCAAAAATTGAATAAAGGAATTTCCAATAGAAAGCTTAGACGAAAATTAACCTCAGCAACAATGGGAAATCAACAATAACATTCATTCACACACTTCTTGAGTTTCTTTATTTTTAACATTGATATTGTCATCATGTGGATATTACAAGACTAACTCCAGATACGTATTATTATTGAGCTGGAGAAAGCAAATTTGGAGTGATGACAGTACTTTCTGAACTGGAAGAGAAGTTAATTTTGCTCAATTGCTGGGATTTGGAGATTCTCAAAGTAGTACTCATACTAGATATGAAGTTATTAATGCAATAGATCCAATCACTATAGATTTTGCACTTTTTCATGAGATTTTGTATAAACAGTAAGTATTTGCATCTCTTTTCTATTTCAGCTTCATTAATTCATTTTCTAGGTAAACTTTAAAATGTTTAAAATTTATCTAAAATTTGATGAACACTAAAAGAAATTTACAGGTTTTCACCTTAATATTGATTTTCATAATGCCTGCTACAATCCAGTTCTTTCAAGTATCAGCTGGAGAGATTTATCCCAAACAAATACATTTTAGTTGGCAAAATGATACTAGCACGACCATGACAGTAAGTTGGAAAACAGATGAAATCACTTCGTCTATTGTTCAATATGGACTCGATAGCACTTATGGTTTAGAGGAAACAGGGTCATCAGGATATCATCACGTAGTGGAACTAACTGGTCTAACTCCTAATACAGCATATCATCTTAGAGTTGGTAATGGAAAGAGTTGGGGTACAGATCTGGATATTAAAACAGGAAACATAGGTGACCATGCAACCTTCTTTGGTATAGGAGATTCAAGACACAATCGAGCAGACAGAGTATTTTCAGCAAGGCAAATGTCAGAAATATCAGCAGATTTTGCCATATTCACAGGAGATTTTGTAGATTCTGGTCTTGTTGCAACTCAATGGGATAATTGGTTCTATGATTTTAGAACTTTTTTGAACGAAATTCCTTTTATGTCAGTACAGGGTAATCATGAAAAAAACCATTCAAATTACTATAATAATTTTGCATTTCCTGGAAAAGAAGAATATTATTCTTTTAACTATGGACCTATTCATTTTGTAGGATTGCATAGTTGTGTACCTGATTATGGTGGAACATTTGATGAACAAATAAACTGGTTACATACAGATTTACAAGCACATAATGACTATGCCTGGAAAATTGTGTTTATGCACAGACCAGCTTATGCTTCGTCGCAAAGATATAACGAGGGCGATTATGATGATATAAAAGCTTTATTAGTCCCAATATTTGAACAATACAACATTACAATGGTTATAAATGGTCACGACCATTTCTATGAAAGACTAATAAATAACAATATCACCTATGTAATTGCAGGTTCAGTTGGTGCTCCTCTTTATGCCTTCCTTCCAATTTATCGAATTAACCAGTCAGTAATTGGAGAATCAACTTATCATTTCACATTGATGGATGTATATCCCAATCAGTTGGACTTTAGAGCTTACAGAATGGATTATAGTTTATTAGATGAATTTACTTTCAATAAAGAAGATAAACCAGACCTTCGAGTAGAAGTTGTTCAAAACAAGTATTCAGAATATTATAATGAAACGCAACAAATAAGTGTTAGAGTAACTAATATCGGGGAACAAAACATTTCTGTAATAACAGAGGCAACTATAGAGAATGATACTAGTGTTCTTCATACTCTTGATATTCCTGCATTAAACGTGAGAGAATCTTATGAATTCCAATATACTTGGTCAGTTTCTGAACCTGGAACTTACAGTTTGACTATAAATATCGATATCAACGATATTATAGACGAAATTGTTGAAGGTAACAATGAAATACTTTTATCCTTTATAGCACTTGAATTTCCAAAAAAAACAAGTTACACATCGAATCTCATAATGATTGTCTCCTTTGCTCTGATGTTAATGATACCTACTGTGATAAGAAAGAAGAAGAAAGAATAACTAAAATTCTTTCTTATTTTTGTTTTTTATTATAAACAAGAACTGCAATTATTAGGAGTAAACTGAAGAAGCTCAAAATTCATGTTTCTGTAAATTCTGATATAACAGGAACATCAAAAACTATTAGTGTAAGATTGTATGAGAAGATGATTTCACCATTGCCATCTTCTTGGATTAGGTATTGGTGGTTTCTCAGGAGCTACTAACAACCTTGTCTAGAAGGTCTTCTTCTTGGTAGGAGACGTTTCCAAGAAGGGAGGGGCTTTAAAAAGACACTGTAATGCAGAAGAGACAAATAATCTCTAAGAAAGTTAAGCTGCTGTTTTTGTGTCTTACACTTTATAATTTTCTCCTGGACCTTATTGGAAGGAGTATTCATTTTTTGATACTGATAGGAAATCAATGTTAATATTAGATAGAAAATCGGGAATTCATCGTTCAATATCTTAGTTCTCGTCTAAAGTTACTGTATTATAATCACAGGAAGGTTCTATGTATTTAATAGAACATTCTTTACATTCTAAATATGGTGAGTCTCCTCTAAGTACATTGTAAAGGAACACTCCAGGTATCAATAGTAGAAAAAGTGCGATCTGAATTAAAAATGTAAAAGAACCTATTTGCGAGGATAGATTCGAAACCTGAACAATCAAAGCTGTGTATGCACCTAATCCTATTCCTAAACTAGATCTAAATAGAATTTTAATCAATTTGTTGTTTGGTTTTAGAAAAACTTGTATTAATGCCATTGCTACCCCAAAAGCTGCAAATATTCCATTAGCATAAGGGAAGCTTGTGAAGAAAGGCAGCATAGAAAAAAATACTACTGAATAAGAAATGAATGCTAGAAAAACGCTAGTACAGCCTACACATAAGAATAAGGAACCAATTCTAAAAACATGATTGTCAAATTTATCACAAGAAGGATGATGTACTAAGTACTGCATCGAAAAAATACGAACCCTATAGCTGAAACTTTTTTTCTTTTTTGAAGAACCTGATTGCATCTCTTCAGGTTTTACAGAATTTGACACTATTAATCCTATCCCTACTAAATTCTAAGTTCACTTAGATAGAAATAATTTTTGCTTTCTACATCAATTTCGATTAATGCCCCATTTCTTAATCTCTCTGTTGGTGGGCCTAGCGAAGGTAAAGCACTTGAACTAACTACTATTGAGTCTTCAGTCTTATAGAGCTTCATTGTAAAATAAAGTGGATCTTTTCTGTAATATACACCTACCCAAGCTTTCTTGGGAGAAACCAAGATGAAATTTGCCGCAGTATAATCCCAATATTCGAGTACGTCATCAATCAGTTGTTTGTTGATTTGCCATTCATTTTTACCCATTTCTGTAAGGAGAGAGTAAAAATATTTTTCAGAGTCTGTGCTTCCTCTAAGGAAAAATTTCCTATCATCATAGTTCTTGATTTGACTCTTTATAGTACCATTATGACCAAAAACATATTCATCCCCATTATACCAGTAGAAGGGATGATTGTTTTTTAGATTGACTTCGATATTAGGTGATGCTTGTCGTGCATGTACAAAAAGAACATCTGTCTCTAGTTTTTTCAATTCTCCAATAGGGTTACGATCAAAAATAGCTTCACGAAATCTTCTGAGCTCAAAATGATCATCTTTCACAAAAGCAAAACCGTACCCATCTTTGTGTTGTTCTAGTTTGGTTTCATTTCTCTCATGAACCTCTAGTTTTGCTCCGCCTACATAATCTGAACACGATCCAATATATTCTTCAAAAGTTTTTTCAGAAACAGTTTGTCCGATATTGAGGAAGAATCTACACATTGTGTTCTACAAATAACAAAAGATAAGAAGTATTTAATTTTAACTCTTAACCAGCAGAATATTCAAAAAATATTTTTCTTTTTTCAAATCCTTAATCGTTTGAGGTCCTTGGACTGATAAAATCAGTTTCTTCTTTAATTTGCTTTGCATTAACAACAAAGTCTTCTTTCTTAACAAAGAAGAAAATGACCATAGCAGAAAGAATCATAATAGATGTGGTAATTATCAGTAGAACTTCTAGACCAAAAATGTTCACCTTACCAATTGACCATAAGGGAATTGCACCTCTAAAACGACCATAGAGAATACCTCCGATTATAGGTCCTAAAACTGCACCTAGATTGTTGAACATCTGAACATTTCCAAATTCCATTCCTCGTTTTTCATCTTCAACTAAATCAGCTTGCAGAGCTCTAAATGCTGGCATGTTAATCTGTTGGACAAGTTGTCGAATTATAAACAAAGCAATGATTGCATATACAACCATTTCAAAACCTAAGAAGAACAATAGAATCGCTGATAATATTCCTGATATAACAACAAGATGTTTCTTACTTGTTTTATCTGCAAGATATCCGCCTAATGGATTAAATGTAACACCTACAATTCCAGATATTCCAAATACAATACCAATAAATTCAGGAGTTAATGCATAGCTATCTACTAAAAACAATGAAAGTATTGGAAAGATCATTGCGAAATTGAAACCATTCGTAAAACTTAGAAAATAAATTGATTTCAGACTTTTAGTTCTTTCCTTCCAGAATGAAGGCTTAAATAGTGAAGGCACTCTAAATCTAATTTTCACAGTTGTCTTGACAACTTCTTTAAGGGCAATCCATAATTCTCTAAAACTCATCCGAGCTGTTCCTGTTTTTGGATCTATTACCATGAGATTGAAAGCTAAAAACGATAGAAAGGATAATGTTCCAAGAAGGAAAAAAGTAACTCGGAAAGCTCCAACATCATTTCCTACCATAAGTTTCGACAGAGAAAACAATCCACCACCTAGGAATGGACCTATTGCCCACCCCAAGGTTTGAGATAGAATAAACCAACCTAAATTTCTCCCTCTCTTATCATCTTCAGATATATCTACAATTGCTGATTCAGCAGCAGGCCATACTAATGCAGAAGCTACCCCTTGGAAAAATCTCACAAGAAAGAGAGACCAAAAAGCTTTAGCTAAACCAAATCCAAAGGTTAGAAAAACATACATTGCCAAACCCACTACTATAACTGGTTTTCTTCCAGCAGAATCACTAAGTTTTCCGAAAACAGGTGCTAAAATTGCTCTAGAAATCATCATTGCTGAAGTTAGAAGACCTATCTGAGTTGTAACATCAAGGGTCATGAATCCCCAATCAAAATCATAGAAGAAGAGGTCAGCATAAATAGCCATAAAGGGCAAAATAGCTCCCCAGCCTAAGTTAATAATAAAACTGGATAACATAAGACCAAGTAAAGTCTGACGCTCTTTTCTCATCAACTTTCGTTCAAAAATTTCTTTTAAAACGTTTGTATTTTACTAATCACCCAAATTAAGTTAATAACCTCAAAACTTTTTAAAGTCGCATACAACTGCTGATTCATGCCCAAACAAACTTTCATCTACGCAAGTAAAGTTACACCTAGCGAAGATACTATCAAACTTCGCGGGTGGGTCTATCGAATCCGTAAAATGAAAGATAAAATCTTTGTCATTTTACGTGACGCTTCTGGCATTATCCAATGCATAGGATCTGAAAATCAACTAACTTCAGAAGCTTGGAATATGTTAAGTGAAGCTGCAATTGAGAATTATATTACAGTTGAAGGTAAACCAGTAGAGGATAATAGGGCAATAAATAATGTTGAAGTGAAATTAACTAATTTCACAATTATGCATAAAGGAGAAATCTTCCCTATTGCCAAAGACCAAAGCAAGGAATTCATGTTAGACAATACTCACTTGTTTGTAAGAAGCTACAAAGCAACTAACGTCTGGAAAGTTAAAGCTTCGGTTTTACGTGCAGCTAGAGAATGGTTCTTTGAAAATGATTTCTATGAGACTACTCCTCCTATTCTCACAGGTTCAGCTTGTGAAGGAGGTTCAACACTATTTAGTTTGAAATATTTCGATCATACAGCTTATCTCAGCCAAAGTATTCAACTTTATCTCGAAGCTCTCATTTATAGTTTAGAAAAAGTCTATGCGATAACTCCCAGTTTCAGAGCTGAAAAAATGAGAACTAAAAGACATGTCAACGAATTCTGGCATATTGAAGGTGAAGAAGCTTTTGTAGACTTTGAAGGAAATATGAAAATCCAAGAAGAACTAGTAGCTTACATTGTTCAATATGTTCTCAAACATAATGCTAAGGAATTCAAAGAGCTGAAAAGGGATACTTCAGTTCTTGAAACTATCAAAGCTCCTTTCAAAAAAATAAGTTACAAAGAAGCAATCAATACTTTGAATGAAAACGGCTTTGACTTGAAATGGGATGAAGATATGAAAACAGAAGAGGAAAGAGCATTATCTACAATTATAGGTGAGCCTTTCTTTGTTCGAGACTATCCATCCAGTCATAAACCATTCTACGTAAAACTACATGAAGATGATCCAAAATGGTGTTATTCAGCTGATCTAATGGCACCTGAAGGTTTTGGTGAACTTATTACTGGTGGTCAGAGAGAAGACGTTCTAGATACACTTATTAGACGTATTAAAGAAGAAGGCTGGGAAGTTGAAGATTATTCTTGGTATATTGATCTTAGAAAGTATGGTTCTGTTCCACATTCTGGATTTGGTCTTGGAGCTGAAAGACTAACTTGGTGGTTATGTGGATTAGATGCAATTCAGGAAACATTACCATTTCCAAGAACAAGAAACAGGGTATATCCCTAACTTCTTTATTTTTTATTTGGATAGATTTTTAACTGTATTTTAAGAAAATATTTTAGATGACAAAAGTAGAACCATATGGTTTTGAGGTTATATTTTTTAAAGAATCTTCAAGAACTTGGTATGAGATTAGAGATTTATCATCAAGCGAATCAGTTTTTGAGGTTAGTATTGTAGGTAATCGTAAACCTGAGTACTATCTACAAGATTTGAAAGGAAGGGATGTTTTAGTTTTAAAGAGAGTTTCAAGTAGATCAAACGTTTACAGATTCTTCAAAAACGGCATAAGATATGCAACCTTTAACTATTCAAATAGCTGCTGTAGTACTAATTACGAGATTCAAACGGAGAAAAAGACATACTTAGGATCAGGTTTCATAGGTTCAACTTTTCAATTTGTAGAGAAAAATGGGAAGGTATCATTTGAAATATACAAAGGTTTCAAAGGATTTAGAAGTAATAAAGTTATAGAAGTGTACGAGAGTGTTGAACCTGAGATAGCAATTTTAATTGCTACATTACTTGATCAACTTGCTCAGAAACAACAAAAAAATAGGATGCCGGATGGTAACACCCATTTACATCACCATATGTAATAACATTGTTATGTCTTCTTTTTAACTAGATATATAATAGCTTGTGTACATTTTCTAGGTTAGATGAAGGAAAAAGTACCTTATGGATTTGCAATCTATCCACAATTGTCAATATTCAAATTATCATATGATATAGTTGATCTTGCCAGTAATAAGAAAATGTTTTCTGTTAAGAAGGATGGGGCTTTCAAGCAAAGTATTTACATATATGATTATGAAGGAAAAGAGATTATTAGAGCTAAAAAAACTTCAAGTTGGAAATTAGGTTATACAATTGAAAAGAAAGGTTTCCACATAGCTTCTTTGACTTATTCTAACAAATTATGTGATGATTCAATTTATATTGATACTGAATCAGGACGATTCATTGGTTCCAGAGTAAAAGGGTATTCTTACCAGTTTGTAGACATTCATGGAAATCTGGTTTTCTATTTAGAAAGAAGTACTGGAATATTTCACAGTGAGTATACACTTGAAGTTTATGATAACTTTCAACCCGAGATTGCAATGTTATCTTCTATTATCATCGATATAATAATAAGAGCTCAACACGCTGTAACAGTATCTACAGTAACAGCTTCAACCTCATAGAAAAATCAGAAATTACTTACCAAAATTCAACTGATAAGCAAACCAATTCCCAAATTCTTCTTTAAGAATTAAACCAGCTTCTTGACTCCACTTCTTTTCTGTTTTACGTAATGGATAGTCTGGATCAATAAAAAGTTCACAAAGTGAAATAGTACCATTTGGTTTCAGTATTCTCTTAAATTCTTTCAGGACTTTTACAGGTTCTGGGATCTCTGGTAAACAAGTAATTAAGAAAATCACATCAACAGAATTATCATCAAAATCTAAATTGTATGCATCACCTATTGATGGAAAAATGTTTGTAATTCCTTCTTCATCCAACTTTTTTTGAAATCTATCTATAATTGGTTTTTGTAAATCAATTGCGTACACTCTACCACCAGGTAAAATCTTTCTTGCTACAGCTTTAGTGTAACTCCCTTTCCCAGGTCCTATCTCTACAACTACATCACCAGGTTTTGCTCCAATTCTTTTAGCAATCTCGTCTGGATTTTGCCAAAATTTTCTTCTAATTGGATTATCAATGAAATTAGTAAAGAATTGAGGTATAGGAAAAGGATAGATTTTTCGAATGAATTTCATAACTGTAAGAACAAATAACAACCAAACCACAGGTATGCAAATTATTACTAGAAAAATAATCAAAGTAATATGCATTAACAAAGAATATTGAGGGTAAATAAAAAGATATCTAGAAAAAAAGAAAAAAAACTAAGCAAAACTGATGCTTAATTATTTCTTTTCATGAGCTTCATCATAGAAGTGTACTTTGTGCAGAATCTTTCCATCCTTACCATGTGGGGTTCTAATCAAATGATCTGTAGCTTTTTCTAATTCTCTGACTTCATCAGCTAGAAGACTAGCTTGTCTAACCATTTCATGAGCTCCAGCAACTTTAATCAACGCTTTCTCTCTATCTTTTTCAACAAAACATCCATTTACGTTTAGACTAGCTGCATGTTGAAGTAATGTTAAAGCAGCTAACGCTTTAGGTCTTGCATAAACATTAGAAAATGGATAAGTTGTTGCTACACCTATGGCTGACATATTGCGTGTGGGTAATTTTGGTTTTTCACCAGCTTTTAGTTGTTCTATAACACCATCCATTAGTTCATTGATATATGCAAAAACTCCACAAGTACTGAAAGCTGTAATTATGTATCCGTTGAACAAACACATTTCTGTTGCATCAAGAAAATCTCTTTTAGCACCAATCATAGGATCAAATGGAACAATAATATAGCCAACGCCATCTTCTTTCCATTTTGCTCTCACTTCTTTATCTCCACCATCTGAAACAACGATAAGTGGATACTTGTCTTTATATCTATCAATAACTGATTGAGGTCCTTTATCATTGGCATTTGGAGATATCATAACCATAAGATCTGTTTCAACTTGGTCTATTAAAGGAAAAATTCTTTCCACAGCATCAAGCTTCATTTTTGTTGATGAACTTATGACAGTAGCTTCAATATCTGTTCTACTAGCTCTCTCATCTAACATTATGTCAATTAATGTTGTTAGAGTGATATTTCCTATTTTAACAAAAGTTATCTTAACCATTGTAATCATTCTATCAGTTTCATGTACCCTTTATATATTATATTGTACGGCATTATATCTCAACATTCAAAAATAAATAAATCGTAATGTTTTATAATGTCCCTTGTTTTATCTACTTCAGAATGAAAAGAGACTCTTTAGTAATTGCTACTGCTTCAGTGATGATACTGGCGTTTACACTGTCTTTGCTTAACATCTTTGTCTTTCCAGATATTTTCTTTAATACTACAATAGAATACAATACTCAAAGCGACACTTTACTTGGGCTTTTACATCAAACAGAAAATTTAGGGGTGAATTCTGATCTCTTTGAAAACATGAACATCACTTATCTTCTTTATGATGCACCTGAAAATGCTTTGGTGAATATTTCACTTATAATTTCATCAATAGAAGCTAGAATTTCAGCTGTTTATGATTTCCCAGAGTTGATGCCTAGAAGAATGACTTTGAGCTATAATGGTACAATACTTGGAGTTGCTAATAGTTCTGCACAGTATGAAGACTGGATAGAAACAGTCTTTGATAATGGTAATGGAGGAACTTATTTCAGCTATTGGGATAATATAACAGAAGAATATATCAGTTACTCTAGACATGAAAATTTGAATGTAACTGATTATACTATAGAGGATGCAAAAAACATTTTGGCAACTATCTTTCAAGATGATAATAGAAGACCAGATTTCGTAATCTATCAACTTGTATCTTACACAGAAAGCAGAGGTCTTTTCAACAGGTATTCTACAGATTTTGAAAGAATCATTTTTGTTGAAGCTAGTGGTTCAGTTACTTTCTTTATGTCAAATGAAGGTATATGGAAAAAGCCTTTTCTCCTATAGAACGCTTGGTTTCCTTTTTCACAACTTTTAAAATATAGAATCAACCTATATAAGATATGGCACAATCAGGCACTCCATTTGGTTTCAAAGTAACACAAAGAATACTTGCTTTAGGAGCAACTTATGATATTATTGATATAGCTACAGGGAATAAAATCTTTGTTGCAAGAAGACGATTGTTTACTTGGACTCCTACAATAATAATAGAGAATCTCCAAGGTCAAGAAGTAGTTAAAGTAAAATCAAATTTCCTTTTTGGAAATAGATGGAAAATTACCCAAGGTCCTAACTTAATTGGAGAAATAGAATTCCCAATAATAAAATTCTGTGGTATAAAATTTGATGTTATGTTAGCTGAAAATCACTATACCGCTTCTGATATTATTGGGTGGTCATTTAATGCAGTAAGTAGAGATGGAAGTATAGGTTTTACTCTGGATAAGAAATTCAGAATAAAGGATACTTATAGAGTAGATGTATATCCACCTTTAGAACCTTTGTTCGGACTAGCTGCAGTACTAGCAATTGATTCTAAATTCTATCAAGGAAATCGCTAGATTTTCCTTTTTTCTTTTGAAAGATTTTTAAATGTCTACTTTTTCTCATTGTTAATGAATAAGAAAAAGAAAGAATATGTTTTGCCTTTAGTTTCCCATTTTGAAAAAGAAGCTAAACCTCTTGATGTGATGATGTCAGATAATACTACAATTAGAGTTTACACTACAAAAGCACCTACAGATAAAAGAAATGGGTATACTTTATTTGTTATGCCTGGATGGGGAACAGTAATTCCTGCATGGGATAATTATCTTTTAGAAGCAATGAAAGATTTTGACGTAGTTTATTTCGAATCAAGAGAAAAGGGATCTAGTGGTTTTACAAGAAAATCTGATCTTGGTATGCATCGAATGGCTTTGGATATTAAGGATACAATTACCAATCTAAATCTTGATGAGTCAAAACTTGTTCTTTTTGGATCTTGTATAGGTGCAACTACAGCTGTTTATGGAATGGTTGAAGAGATGTTTAATCCGTTTATGCCTGTTCTTCTTGCTCCACCTGGAAGGTTTGAAGTCCCTCCTGTATTAAGACAACTGATACCCTTTGCCCCAACTTTTCTCTGGCCAATTGGTAAACCAATTATTCGTTTCTGGATAAATAAATCTAAATCAGAAGATCTAGAACAAGCTGCTAAATATATCAGAACTGTTGAAGATGCAAATCCTAAACGATGGAAGCGATTAGGCTTAAGACTCGCTTATAAAAGATATTGGAAAATTTTTCCTAAATTAAAAAATCATGTTCTTTTGATTGCAGCTGAAAGAGATAAGATGCACGATGCGAAGATCACTAGGAAAGTTGCTGAAATGATTGATAATTCCACATACATTGACCTAAAAACAAATAGAAACACTCACACAGAAGTAATGGTAGAAACAATCAGGGAATATCTATCAAAATTTGAAGGTAAAAATCATTAAAAATCTTGAAGTTATTCATGAAAATTTTAATACTGCTTTCGCTATAATTTTATTGTGAAAATTAAAAGTTTAGGATTAGATGGTATTAGATCAGTTGAATGGAATGAAGAAAAAAATTGGTTAACTCTTATAGACCAAAGGCTGATTCCTTTTGAGATTAAATTCAATAATTATACTAATGTTGAGGATATCTGTGATGCTATTCAAACAATGGTAGTGAGAGGAGCTCCAGCTATTGGTGCAACTGCTGCATTTGCTACAGCTCTCGCAGTTAAAGAAATCGAAAACATTTCCTCTTGTGATAAAAAAATAAAACTTGAAGAAAAATTGGATATGATTCAAACAACCAGACCAACGGCTGTAGATTTGAAAAATTACTCCTTTCTTGTCTATCAAGCAGCACTGGAGACAAATTTCTCTTTTAATGAAACCCTGCTAGCTGCTAAAAGGTTATTTAACCAAATACTGGAAGAATGTAGATTGATTAGGGAGAAGGGAGTAGAAATAATTGAAGATGGGGACACCATTTTAACTCATTGTAATGCTGGACCATTAGCTACTATAGATTATGGAACAGCCCTAGGACCTATTATCAATGCTCACAATCAAGGGATAAAGATTCATGTTTTTGTTGATGAAACCCGACCTAGATTGCAAGGAGCGAAAATAACTGGATGGGAATTGGAACAAGAAGGAATAAGTCATCAAATTATTTCTGATTCAGCAGCTGCTTTCCTGATGTCAAAAGGGAAAATCAATAAGGTTATTTTAGGAGCTGATAGATGTCTAAAAGATGGGACCATTTCTAATAAGATAGGAACATATTCAGCAGCTATTGCTGCAAAATATCATAATATTCCTTTCTATTCTGCTTTCCCTTGGTCAACTGTAGATTTGGAATCAGACAGTTTTGAAGATTTTAAAATTGAATTTAGAGATGAGAATGAAGTAAAATATATCAGAAGTAAGGAAGGAGAAGTCTTAATTGCAAATCCCGGTTCGGATGCTTTAAATCCAGCTTTCGACATTACTCCTCCAGAATTGATTACAGGATATATTACATCTAGAGGAATATTGAATCAAGAAGAATTGATCAACCAAATAAATAAAAAATAGAAAGAAAGTCTTACTTTCTTTTTCGAATTAAAGTTACAAGAGCTACAAAGCTTATGAAGCTTAGAATAGTTGAAATCATTCTTGGTGCATCAAGAGTTAGAGTGTTTGAATTGCCTGGATCAGTTGGATCGGTTGGATCGGTTGGATCGGTTGGATCGGTT
>DXJF01000046.1 GCA_019057375.1 Candidatus Heimdallarchaeota archaeon | reverse complement strand
TGAATTTGTAAGCTTATGAAGTACTAGCAATTCAAGTGGTGAACATGAAGGATTCCAGATATCGAGCAAACAAGCAAAGGAATTCTTCACATTCAACAGATTCTAGTTCTTTGAAACGAACAGAGAAATCTGCTCTAGAAGTTTCTGTAAGAGTTCAATTTTACATCCATGGTATTTGATTCACCACAACCAAAAAAAGTTAGAGAGATGTTATTCTTTCTCTTTAGCAGGTATTGCTAATCTGTATGCTTTTATTCCACCAGATATCAACATAACAATACCACATGCAAGTAGTGGAAATAGAATAATTAGCCAGATTATCAAAAGAGGGTCACCTACTCTTACTTCTTTGGGGATGTTGAAGAGTTTATTATAGAACCAGTAGTAAAATCCGTCCCAACCTAAATAGAACCCCAATAAAATTAATAGGATTGATGCTCCTCCTAAACCCTTTCCAACCTGTTTGAAGAAAGCTTTTCTTGTATCTTTATCGTATCTGACGCTCATTGAACTTCAAAATGCAGAAAAAAAGACACTTTAAATCTTTTTTGCTCGAGTAAAAATTACCTAAAAGCAAGATTTATCTTTTGTTAGGTAAAAAGACTATCAGAAATGACTAACGAAAATACAATTCCAAGTGAAAGGGAATTATTAGACTT
This sequence comes from Candidatus Heimdallarchaeota archaeon, assembly GCA_019057375.1. Classification (GTDB taxonomy): domain Archaea; phylum Asgardarchaeota; class Heimdallarchaeia; order Heimdallarchaeales; family Heimdallarchaeaceae; genus UBA460. Next base: position 33,412 of record DXJF01000046.1, on the reverse strand, counting down.
GAATGAATATGGTTTTTATTATTATATGCCAGATTCTGAAGTTGTATTAAATAAGTTAGGTTATTTCATAAAAAATAAATCCATTGAAACTTACAGCTACGTTGTTCCAACAAGATATGGAGATGAAAATTTCCAAGATTTTCTAGACTTCACACATTCTTACTTCTTAGATGGTAAGGAATACTATATTGTCAAAGTGTATAATAATGATACTTACCAGAAGAATTCAAAGATTTTGAGAAATAAGAAACTAATCCAGTATCATTTAGATACTGTTGTAATGTCATGGAAGGGAGAAAACAAAGATAAACTTATTCCCCATTCATCTCTAGAAATTGACTTACTCTCCCTGAAGAAAGTTAATCGTTGGATATCTGTCTTTTTTGATTCTTTTATCTACCCATCTCATCTTAAAAAATACATTACTTCTATGGTAAAGAAGCAACATGAGAACGGGATTAAGTTCTATGTAGGTAAGGTTTCTAATAAGGATGTGAGCTGCTTCTGCTCGTTTAAGGATAAAAACTATATTGGACTATACGGAGTAGGTACTAAGCAAAAATATCGGCGAAAAGGGTATGCAAAAATCATGATGTCAAATTACCTTACTGAGAAGATTCAATTGGAACCTCATCTCCGTTTTTGTCTTCAAGCTCAGAAAAATTCTGGAGCTGAATTACTTTACAAAGGGATTAGTTTCGAATCACCATTTCTCCAAAAAAGATTTGATTGGGATCCCTCTACTTCAAATATTTTACTCTAAATCTATTCCCTTCCATTCTTTGTCAGCTTCTTGGAGATCTTTAGGACTATCAATGCTTCTCCAATAGAATTTGGGATCAACTCTGAAAGCTTTAAGTTGTTTTTCCTTTGCTAACTCTACGAAAATTGTTTCTTCCATTTGCCCTTGTTTAGGAAATCTATCTAAAATATCGCTTTTGAACATGTCAATACCTGCATGAATCCAGTGGTCTAGTATAGGTTTCTCTCTGAATTCAGATATACAATCATCATTCTCTATTTCAACGATTCCAAATGGACTTTTCATCTTAACAACAGCTATTGTTCCAAGTTCTTTGCTTCCAATGTGATGCTTTACAAGTTCATCAAGGTTGAAATTAGTCAGTATATCCCCATTCATAATAACAACATTATTACTCGATACAAAACTCTGTGCTAGATTTATTGCTCCTCCTGAGCCGAGTTTCTCTTTTTCTTTACTATAACTAACTTCTATAGGCCCATAGGGTGTTTCATATACTTTTCCAAATTGCTCTTCAATATATCCCGCTAAATATCTTACAGCTAAAATAGCATGAGTTATGTTATATTTTCTTAACCATGATAATTCCCAAGCTAAAATGGTTTTTCCCACGATCTCAATCATAGCTTTTGGATAACTATCTTGAGTTACAGTCCGGATTCTAGTTCCTAGTCCTCCGCAGAGTATAATCGAGTCCATGCTTTAATCGGTTTGAAGGAGGTTAAATAAGTTTTTGCCAACTTCCCCTAGTATTTACACAAGATTAATGATGTGTAGTAATCACCTTATCGTCATTGACAAGGATAGTAGAGAGTCTTTCTTAGAGGTTCATTGCTTGTAAGCTCACTCTGAGTGGATACATCACGTATCCTCCTACCCCGCCCACACTTCGTTGAGGAAATGCTTGCGGATCGCTTTTGAGTAAAATGTTAAAGGCTGCATTTACATCAGCATTAATGTAAATTCCAAGGGAAGATTTAAAGAGTCCACGAGTCACTCTTTTCCCTGCGTAGTTTTGGTGCTTTTCCGGAAATTCGTTATCAAGAAAACTGCATTTAGACGTGTATTCTTCAGGAATGGTTTCAACAATAATTCCAACTTCTGCAGCTTTGTATTTCAATAACTTAATGAGCTTAAGATAAGGGATTGTGACAAACATCTGAGTGGTTTTTTTCGAAAAATGAGCTCTTTGCTTCCACAAAGGGTTATACCCTATAATCACTTCGTCTAATTCCCGTTTCACCCACAGATCGATTAAAAATCTTGTGAGTCTATGGAGAGAATCCTTCATCTTCTTACGCCAGTCTTCCCGCAACTTATAATACGCCGGACCATAACGCAGTCTATTTTTTTGTTTCAATTGCTTTAGTTGTTGTTGCACATATTGTGCTCGTAGATGAGTTTGTTTTTTTAAATAATACTGTGTAATTGATTTTATTCCTTTCCCTGTGTCTTTGACAACAATCGGTCTATTCCCGAGGTTATCCACAAAAGTTGCAAGGTTAACCATCCCTAAATCGATTGCTCCTTTTCGTTTTGATTTCCTTCTTGGTTTGGGTATGGTTTTCTGGTAGACAAGTTCAATGGTATACCCTACCCTTCTTGGAACAATTCTTACTTCTTGAAGTTTGGTAGCGCAAGTGAGCCTAGTTTTATAGAAGAAAGGCACTTTCTTGGGTAAGATAAGCCACCCATTAACTATCCTAGCTTGTTGGTTGGTTAAAATGGCTACAACTTCACCATTTTTAGCCTTGTAGCTTGGTGGACGGGGCATAGCAAAGAAGTTTGAGGGATTTTTTCGCCATTCTTTTTTAGCTTCGAAGTACCCTTTCCAGTTTCGAGTGAGAAGTTTGAGAGTATGCTGAGCTGTATGTGCTGGAAGTACTCTATAACATGTTTCGTGGTTAATGATTGAATTAAGATCATAATAATAGAGGAGTTTTTCATCCTTTTCCCAGGTGGTTTTCACTAAATAATTCGCTCGATTGTAGAGATTTTTCACTTGATGGCAGAGTCTACTTAGCGCTTGATGATACTTCACTTCTATACATTCTACTCTTAGTACTTTTACCATCCTTAGTTAAGTTGGAGTTGAGTATAAAAACCCCTGTACTTCCTTTGTATTGTTCTTATACTCTTGTAATTAATGTGAATTCTTAGTAAGGAGAGAAGAAGACAGAGACAACTTTTATAATAAAGGAAATTCACGTCTAAACATCATGGAAGGTACAACTAAAACACCCTTAGAAGATTTCATTGAGCTCTACTCACATATTAAAGATAAATTCGCAGAACTTCCAACAGTATTAACAAAGCTTTCTAGTTATTCTGATGACATAGTTAAAGAAAACTCTGATTTGAAATTTAAACTTAAGGAAATAGAAAACAAATTCACTAAAATCAAAACAGAATATGAAACAAAGGATAATTCTGTTGAAGAAGCTTTGAAAGAAGCTAATCAATATAAAACCAAGCTTGAAAGTGTCGAAAATCAGATGAAGGGATTGCGTGAGATGTATGAAGAAATGGCTCAAGAAAGAGCTGAAGATATTGAAATACAAGATCTTCTAGCTATCTATACCATTCTTTTTGAAAAGGTCTTTGCAGCTAATCCCCACACTAAAATTCTCTTGTTACTCCAAGGTGTCGACAAGGAAGAATGGACAAGGGATGAGCTCGTTAAAACCACTGGATTCTCGCCTGCAGCCATTATTAAATCGCTTCATGATCTGCGAAACAGTGGTATTGTTGAGACAGATGATTCAGCTACTAAGGTAAAATTAATTAAAAAACTGGCTTAATGGAGTTCTAATCATTAGAAAATAATATAGCACTCCTTAATCTTTTTCTTTATCAGATTCTTCTTTATCAGATTCTTCTTCATCAGATTCTTCTTCTGAATCATTATCAGTTTCTTTATTCTTTTGATTTACAGCTGCTTTAACATAAACTAAATCTGCCAAATAAGCTTTTAAAGGAACAACAATTAAGCCCATAACTGTTACAATTCCTCCTATTATTGAAAGAGTCCAACCAATAGCTCCCCCTAACAGGAAAACTGGGGCTAACATTAAACCTAGTAGAGCAAATACTAGTACTCCTAGAGAATAATTCATGATTACTGTGCTTAATCGAACTGGTCTTTTTATTTCAAATGCTCTGTAAAGCCATCTTGAGCTAATAAAATATAAACCAAACATAGGAGCTGAAAAGACGAAAATACTTCCAATTATACCCAAAATTACTGCAAAAGTCTCTGACTTAAAAGTAGTTAATCCTATTGCTACAACACCTACACCAAATGCAATTAGAATTAAAGCGATTCCAAAAGCTTCCAAAGTAGCAGCTAAAGCATTTGAACTGGGGAGTGATCCTTCAAGAAAACCTATAAACTTGATTTTTTTGTATTTATACTCTAACTTTTCAGGCTCATAAGTTGGTTCAACTTCAGTAAAATATGTAGCCCTCTGAGCAGGAAGTAATGTTCTAGAATGAGCGGGTCTGCTTAGCTGTTGAGCAGGTAAAGGTGGCCAAAGTATAAGTTTAGGCTGGGAATCCTCATCCTCTTGTCCAGCTGTTCGTTGAATGATTGGTTGAAAAACACCTGTTTTTCCAGCAACTTGCGAAGGAGTTGAGACTGGTACTTCAACGTCTTTGATATCATAACCACATTCAGCACAAAAAAGATCTTCTGCTTTATTCAGATTTTGACATTCAGGACACTTCTTAAGAGGACCCCCACAATACTTACAAAATTTAGAAGTAGAGCGAATATTTCTGAAACAAATGGGGCACTCACTATTCACACTCATTATGTTCAAGAATGTCTGGTAATGTATCCTTATATCCATATCTATTTAGTGAAAAAAATTGAATGAGTAGAAAAAAAACTACTCGGTTTCTATATATGTTTCTTTTATCTTTGTTTCAACCTCAATAATTTCCTTTCTAGTATCTCTTCCTTTCTCAAGCACTTCCCAGAACCTCTCTACGTAATCGGGATGAATTCCAGTGAGCACTCCTCGAATTGTTAAAATTGGTTCCTCTATAGAATTTAGAGAAACCTTTATGTCTCCTTTTTCGAATTTTTTGACTATTTTTCTTGTTTCAAATGTAGACTGATAAGTTGTTGGCATTGTTATTGCTAAATAACCTAACTTAGCCCTAGTAACATCAGCTGTTAAACTTGAACTTTCATCTAATTCATTAAAGAAGAGATCAGAAAATCTTGTATTTTGAGCCTTTTCTAAAGTTTCAAATTCCTTATCAAGAGAAATAATTATGCCTAAACCTCTAGCATCTTTAGAGAATGATTTGAAGAAATCATTTAGATCTGCAAAGAATTCCTCATGAGTACTTTCTTGAAGAGCTGAAAGAATAGTTGTAGTGAAGGTTTCAGCTAACAAATTATTGCTTTTTTCCAGAACTATTTCTATGCTTTCATTTTCATAGAGTTTCAAGAGTTTTTCATTGTCAAATAATATGATTGGACAATGAGGACCAAGTGTGTCAAATCCGAGGTAATGTAGAGCTCTAGCAGAATTATATTGTACAAGTGAAGGTTCATCTTTTTCTGGTAGTACGAAGATAACTGTTGGTGGTTCCCCTGTTATATCAGCTAATAACTTGCTAATAATAATGGTTCCAGCACTACCAGTACCTCCACCACTGCCTATTATTAGGTGAAGAGCTAAATCGTCTTCATCTTTCCTTTCATCACGTTTGTAAAAGACAACTCTCTCTAGTTTGGATTTTATCTCCAGCTCTTTAGCTTTCAATTGTTTGTATGCTTTTTCAAAATCATAATCTGAGGAAACAAAGTCTTTTGATCCAAACCAGAAGTCGTCTGAAAAATTGCCGATTTTTGGTTCAAAGTTATCAGCCAGATTAACTGCTAATGATTTTATGGTGATTTTGCTTTCACGTAATTCTTGAATAAGTTTTTCACCTATTTTGCAACCTGCATTACCAATACCTATAACAGATATAGATATCTTCTTTCGGAAGATTTTTCTTTTAAGCCAAGACATTTAGATACCTCCTCCTACTGATCTGATAATTTTGAGTATGTTTATCACCCATATAGCAATGACCATGATTGTTTTGAATAATTTCTGCGTTGATATTGGAAATATCCTCATTGAAGCTACATATTCCCTTAGTTGTAACATTGTAACATTTTCTCTCTTTGCTTCTTCTGAATATTTTTCTCCAAATTCTACTACATTTGCGAAAATATAATTGTCCAATTCCATGAGTGCTTTAATTTTGAATTTTTTAGCTTTGATACTGAAAGCCCATAATGGAAGGATTACGTAGAAAACCATTAGTACAGCAATTAAAGCTGAAATAGTTACAACTAGAATTGTTGCGGGTTGTCCAGCTTTCAGAAACATGAAATTTACATTATGTGTAGGCATTCCAGGAGGGGGAAATGAGTACATTAGCTGATTTATATTACCCATAAACATCGCAATAATGACTATTAAAGTGGATATTATACCTGCTGTTGGTATATTTTCTAGTTGACTAATCGATCTTCCTCTTGACCACTTATCTCCTAAAGACCAAATTATGTCATAGTTTTCTCTCATTAGAAGAGTTCCATATTCTTTTCTATAAACATCCATTTTTTGCTTAATTGGTTTAAGAATTTTGGAATAAATTCGTGTATTGAAGAACATGTAATAAACTGCTACAAAGAAGATATAATAGAGGAAAGGACTGAATATACAGGTGATAATTCCAAAAACAGCTGCTACAGGATGTCCTGCAAATGCTATCTTTAACATTGGAATTTGTATCCCTATACCTGTTGCAAGAGCTGCAAGAATAATGAGTGGGTTCTTTGGTAATTTTCTATCGTAATATTTTGCATAATACTCTCTTACAGGTTTTTCTAGCCATTCTACTCTCTTAGCTAGCGTTAAACTCAGAAAACCATCATGTGTATATTTTAGATAAAACAGTGATAGCAAAATTGCTATGAGAATTGGTGTTCCAACATTGAATATTATATCAATTGTTAATCTCCACCCCGCTGTCTGAAATGGCAACAAAACAAACAATAGTGTTGGAACAAACATTAATACAATATAACTCCAAAGCTTAAGGAATTCTTTCCATTTCAAAGATAAAATTGTATTTAATTTTAATTTAAACAAGGCAGTAGGCACAAGATAGAATCTTTTGAAAGGATTCATTAGTGCTTCAAGATAGATTGGATTTTCAACTATTTCAGCTGTTCTTGGATATTTTTTGTAATGTTCATATAGCATATTTTCAAAATCAAACGCTGGAACTTCGATATCATCAGGAACAACAGTTTTTGCTTTAAATGAAGTGGGTTTTTGAGGATTTGATTCCATAACAATTTCATAGAGTCTGTGCTTGCTTTTAATCATTTCGAAAGTGTTAGGAAGTTAGTAAGAATTTTATGCTAGTACTTCCATGTCTTCTTGATAATATTGAGATTAACAAAGATAGTTTGCACAATAGGTCCTTCATCCAGTTCTGAGAATATTCTGAGAAAGATGATTGATAATGGAATGGATTTAGCTCGATTGAATTTTTCCCACGGAAATCATCAAAGTCATGAAAAAACCTTCAATAATCTCAGAAATCTATGCAATGATCTTGCAATTGGTATAGATATCAGTGGTCCTAAAATTAGATTAGGGGAGTTAGAGGAGAAAAAGATACTTAACAGAGATGAAATTGTTAAGCTTACTACTAGGGACATAATTGGAAAAAATGATCTTATTCCAATCAATTATCCTAGATTAACAAAGGAACTAAAAATTAATACTTCTATTTTCATAAATGATGGTTTAGTTAGATTGAACACTGAATCAATTACAGATGATGAAATAGTTTGTAAGGTGATGGATGGTGGTGAAATTTCATCTAGAAAGGGTGTAAATATTCCAGATGCAAATTTATCAATAAGAGTGCCAACCAAGAAGGATATCTTAGATCTCAAAAAAGCTTGTGATTTGGAAACTGATTTTCTATTTATCTCCTTTGTTCGAAGTGTGGATGACCTTAGAAAAGTAAAGGAAATTGTTGAATCGAATACAAACAAGGACATTCAACTCATTGCAAAAATTGAACATCAAGATCCTCTAGATTCAATAAATGAAATCGCTTCTTTTAGTAATGGTTTAATGGTTGCACGAGGAGATTTAGCTATTGAAGTTGGGCCTGCTAGGGTTCCTGTCTTGCAAAAACAATTAATCCAACTAGGTATGAATTTGGCTAAACCCATTATTGTTGCAACACAGATGTTAGAATCCATGACAAAAGAACCCCTTCCAACAAGAGCTGAAGCAAGCGATGTTGCTCATGCAGTTTTTGATGGAGCAGATGCTCTAATGTTATCAGCAGAAACAGCAACAGGAAGACATCCTCTTCAAGTTATAAAAATAATGAAGGATATAATTCTAGAAGCAGAGAAAAATCTAGCTTTAGATCGTCCTTTAGTAGTTAATACTGAGGTTAATATTGGCAATGAAATAGGCATTTCTGCAGTTAGGTTGGCTAAGAGAATGTCAGTAAAAGCAATTATTGCTCTTACTCAGACTGGATATACAGCAAGCATGGTTTCTAGAAATAGGGAAAATTTACCTATTTATGCTGTTTCTCATAATCAATTTACTAAACGTGTAACAAGGTTATTTTGGGGTGTTAAACCTATTTTTCATAAGTATGAAGATAATTACGATGAGCTAGTATTCAATGTAATTAAGAAACTTCATAAAGAAAAGTACATTGATGCAAAAGACAATGTTGTATTGGTAGCTGGATCAATGGTAGGAATCTCAGGAAAAACCCATACAATTCAGCTGTTAAATGTTGAAGAAACATTATCAACTGAGAATTAATCTCTTTTTTATGTAGCTAGCTGAAAAGTCTTAAAAATCATTGTAACCTAATATATTTGAAACATAAAATGTCATGGATCCGTTCTATTTTTAGTAAAGGTAGGAAAAAATCAGTTGATGAATACCCAGTCTTGTTCAATGGCTTATACAAATTTGACCATTCGAATATTATAAGTGATAAAGAACTGAAAGGATGTGAAATTTCTGAAACACTATTTATTGAAGGAGATATAAAAGAATCACCTATAGGATTAGTTTTTGGTGAAAATTATGGTTTGAACATTCTTAAGAGTATTAAGAAAAGATTCAATAATCAACTTCCCTCTTCACTTGTTATTACAGCTCCTTCTGGAAACTCAGATGTCTATAGTCAACTCCCCTTAATTGAACTCCCCCCTCTCTCAGAAGAAGAAATGACTTTCTTTCAAGGAAAGAAGTGGTATAAAGCAAATGAAGAAAGAATTAATTCTTATGTTGATAAAATAATCAAGAACAAATCATTAGTCTTTCTTTTTCCAGAAAATAATGCATTTGTTTTAGGTCTTTTTGAAGAAATAGCCCTCTATATCTTGAATTCTGATAAACAACCAGTCATGTTTGTACACTTACCTATTGCTGAAAAAAATATCATAAACGAATTTTCTGTTATGACATTTCTCTATGGTCTCTCAAGAAAATCTCAGAAGAATCATCTTCCCTATGTTCTTATTGATGATGAAAAACTCATCAAAAGTAACCCAAACAAAGATTCAGAAGAAATATTAGCTACTTTTATCCAACGAGAAGCAAATCTAATCGCAGATTTTATCATTGGTCTTCAACAGCCTTCAGAATTTTACCAAGTTGATCAAAGTAATTTCCTGAGAATTTTCAAAGATGCTAGAGGAATTTGCAGACTCATTAGTTTTGATGTCTTTGACAATAATCCTGAATTATCCCATCTCTTAGCAAAAATTGATAAAGCAGATAGTTTTCCATTAAAAACTAGAGCTACTAGAGGATTTTTCCTAATTCAACCTGGTCCCTCTGGATTAACAACCGCAAATTACAGACGGATTAGAGAGAGTTTTAGTAACTCAGATGTAATCTTCTCATTTCTACAAAAACGAGAAAACGGTGCAATTCTAAGAGGTATTTTAGCTTACAATATTTTACCCAGAGAAGTATTGAAACGTCTTGAAAATCTAGGAAAATTATCAATCAGCTTGTATGATGAACTAGGTAATAGAATTATGTTTGAAGATTCCACATTTTTAGGTGCGGTTTTCGATGCATCTAAATGGGAGATTTCATTGCCAATTGTTGAGAAATTGAAGTGACTTTTTCAGTTCTTTTTTTGGATTCCATTCAGTTCCAAGAATAAGAGGTATACCGTTTAGAGCAATTGATTTCTAATTCTAACTGACAAACTCAACTATATTTCATACAATGCGCAAAATATATAATAGTTCTATCTTAAAACAACTTAAAATAGTCTCCCAAAGTTCATGCTATTGTCATTAACTTTAAATATCTCTCGGAGACGAAACAATAAATAGTGAAAAAAGAGGATTCACAATGAACAAAAGACTTCGAACACTAATAGGCGCTTTGATTCTGACAGTTACCATTAGTTCTGCTGTTGTGATTGGAGTAATTCTGCCGATTAATTCAAATAATATAATTGACGAAATTAATGCTAATTTAACAGAATTTGGACAGTTAACTGAAGAGGATATAATACCTAATGATGGTACTGGTACATATTCTGACTGGATGCATACAGCTAGAAGTACTAATGAGTCAAATTTTTATGATCAAGCATTTATCGAATTCTTCAACGTGAGTGATCGTGAAGGTTACCTGGATTATAGTACACCAATCTCTTATTTCTATGTGCAAGGGGAACTTGTATTTGATATAATTATCAATAAAACGATATTTGATTACAATAAGGAAGAGGATTATATCGTTTTTACTAGTAGAAAGCAGTATATCTATAATTCTACAGAGTCCACATTATTTGGCAATGAGACAGTTCTGAATTTTAATTATATGTGGCCTTATTATATTGAAAAATTCGGAAATGGTACAGAGTACGGTTTTCAAGCTTACATAGCTTCTTATCTCTTAGGATCTGATGTAGATCTTCTCAACTCAACTTACTCTTATAGTGAAATTGCTCATGCAGTTTTAAACAAAGCTTATGCAGAAAGTGAAGGTTTAGTGGAAACTGGAACATATCTACCTCACAATTGGATAAGTGTTCGTCCAGCTTTCCAAGATTTAGATTTCGATCAAGCAACAAGCTATAAAATACTCTATAACGCAACTTATGGAGGAAATGATTATTCAGTATTAAGTGGCGACACAGGCTCTGCAAAATTCTTCTTGGATTTAGTAAGAGGATTAGATTATACTGAACCTGATGATTTAACAGTAGATGTTGTACAACTATTAGCTGACGTTTACGACATTGATACTCCAACAGAAATTGAATCAGCAAAATCTTTTGCAGCATATATGAGTTATCTTCTAGGAAAGCCATCACTTGATTGGTTATACAATAACAAAATATCATATATCTGTGAAAGAACTGCAATGGAATGGGTTGTTGGTATCGAGGACCCGTTACTAAACGGTTTGAAATTTCCATTACTTATAAATGAAACACTATCTTCAGCGAGTATAGATAGGGACTTAGACGTTTATTATGCTGAAAAATTAGGTATGAATAACATTGAAGAACTAGGTTCTATAATTGGAATAGCAAACTTACCCTATTATGAATACGCTAAATCAATGGATGTAGTTATGGTCGATAACCTTGCATATGTTCTGGAAGATGGAACTGATATCAAAATAGTAAATACCACTGACTCACTCTTCAGAGCAATCGGTCAGTTTGGAGATTATGATGGTCAAATCTATGATTTTACTGCAATTGATGGATATATCTATGCATTAGAGGGAACTAATGGTTTAGAAGTTCTCAATGCAACAAATCCATACTCAATCGATCAAATTACTCAGTGGAATTTTGGAAATAATGATATGAGAGGTGTTGATAAAGTGGTTTATACTATTGGTGCAACACCTTCTGATGCTTTAGTAATAGCTAATGGTATTTATGGATTAAGAATTGCCTCTCTTAATGATGATACCAAATCTGTTAGTTCTGTTTATACCTTCCTAAATACTTCTGGTGTAGCTATTGCTGTTGATGCAAGAGTTGACTATTCACATGCTGAAGCTTTTGTTGCTTTAGGAACTGATGGAATTGATGTGATAGACATAGAGGATATCAATGACATGGAACTATTATGGCATTATGATTCAGCTAACTTCTCAAATTTGAAAGATGTAAGAGATGTAACAGTTGAAGGTAATTATCTTTATGTCTTAGATGCAGTTGAAGGATTACTAATTTTCCAAATAGAATCAGACGAAACCTTAACTGAACTAGGTCAATTTGGTACATATCCTGGAGATGAGCCTTTCAATGACATATATGTCTTTGGAACTCAAGCCTATTTAACTCAAGGTAACGATGGGTTTATGGTTGTAGATATCACAGACAGAAGCACCCCATCAGAACATTATAGATTCAATGGAACTGACCATCTCGGAACAGCTTTAGGTATCTATGTTGATGGTAATGATGTCTATTTAGGAGATTACGAACAAGGACTAGTTCATTTAGAGTTTAACTATCTTACTAGTCAATTTGATTTCGTTGAAAAAGATGAACTTCATACATTTGTTGAATGCTGGAAAAGAGATAGCAAAGTTCAATTTAATCTCTGGGATTTGGGTCCAGTAACTGAATTAGAGTTTAATTATACATATGACTCATTTGCTGTTCAACCAGACATAGAAAAAGGATATAGACTACAATGGAATGAACTCTTCCTAAGACCGTTTGCTTATTCATCTCTAACAGAATCAGCACTTTTCTTTGATGAAACTGTGCACGTCTATTCAGCGCAAGCAGGAACGCCTTATCTTCAAATGGATGAATATGATTTATACTGGATGCATGCTTCAAACTTCATAAATGCAAGCTTAATTCAAGCTGGAAAATGGAATAGTATATACGGTCTAGATTTAGATCCAAAAGATTTATTCTTAACATTCTCATTACCAGGACAAGTAGGAAGAGATCCATTCCACCAGCAAACAATGATGGTCGAGCCAATAACAGGTAGTGTTGTTAAAAGAGAAGATAGAATACAATATAATACACTCGCAACCAATTATCTGGAAGCTTTTAGTCTCCTTAATAGTTCTAAATACACTGATTCTGTTCAAAGCCTTCCTGCAATTCATCGCTATCCAACTTGGCATCAAACATTCCCTGCATTACCAGGAAGTATGGCAACAATCTTCTGGCAAGAAGATGTTCATTTTGCTACACTTCTATTTTATGAATATATTAAAGAACAATTCTTAGACGTAATAAAAGGGGCAGATGCCTCCCGTACAATTGGTGCTTTTAGTTCTATGTTTTTAGTTACAATGGGTTTCATCGTTACCTCAGTAGTTCTTCATAGATTTAAACCAAAAGAAACGATTCCAGATAACTAAAAAACATTTTCCTCTTTTTTCTTTTTCCTTTCTTTTTCCTTTCTTTTTCCTTCAATTGCCTTTAAAATTTACACTTATATAGATATAACTTATAATATACTCATAATATCATATATTCCGACAATATCATTATAATATTATGGAGAATACAATTTCAAGTGGAAGAGGTAACAAACGTGTCTGAAAATTCAGTTACTAAGAAGATGTCTGCCGCTGCTTTTTTCAATGAAAATAGGGCAATTGCTGGCTTTGGAAATTCTATGCGAGCTGTGTTTACCAGCATACGCGAATTAGTTGAAAATGGCTTAGATGCTGCAGAAAACAGAGGAACAAATCCTAACATCTCAATTGATTTAAGAAAATTATCTAGTAGAGAAATAAATGAACTTCTTGATGTTAAACAATATAAGAAATTAGAGAAACACCTAGACTTCTTACAACTTACTTGTACAGATAATGGTACAGGTGTTCCTGGACATCTTATTGCTGACCTTTTCGGTAGAGTTCTCACAGGAACTAAGTATGGAGTTATTCAGACACGAGGACGTTTTGGTTTAGGAGCCAAGATGTGCTTATTGTATTCCATGTCTTCTGTTGACCTCCCAGCTAAAATTAGATCAAGATATTTCATGGATGATATAACACATGAAATGCATTTAATGATCAATCTTGAGAAAAATGAACCCATAATTATGGAGCAACGAGAATTTCTTCCCGGGGATGAGAGTTATCTTGAAGAAGCAGGAACTGAAATTTCAATTACATTTACTGGTGCATGGAATCTCGCCAAGAACAGCGTTAGAGAATACTTTAGACAACTAGCGATAATCACTCCTTATTCCTCTTTCCAAGTAAAAATACCAGGTGATAAAGAGGGTGAATTTGAAGAATTCATTTTTGAGAGTGTTGTAGATGATATGCCCCCTCCTCCTCAAGTTGTCAAGATTCATCCATATGGGTGTGATATCACACAGTTCAAAGCTGAATTGAGCGCAAATAATGATAAAAAACTCAAAGAGTTTCTTGCGAATCAATTTATGGGAGTAACCAAAGAAATTGCTGAAGATTTCTTTCAGTTATTAGAAATAGATCCTAATAAACATCCTAACGAGTTAACTTCAAAAGAAATACGTAGAATTGTACATGAAGGATTTGTGAAAGCCTATCAAGAAGCAAAAGAAGTAAAACGAAAACGTGATAGAGTTTTTCAGTTTGATCCACCAAAAGGGACAGCACTTTCTCCTCTTGGTGCAGGGAGATTGAAGAGAGGGCTTGAAAAAGAATTAAATCCTAAATTTGCTGAAGCTATTTCTAGGCCTCCAAAAGCTTATTCTGGACATCCGTTTGTGGTTGAAGCTGCCATAGGTTATGGTGGAGGTGTAACAGAAGCTTCTCAACAACGAGGTGCTAATGTTCAAGATAATAAGATAATCTACAGATATGCAAACAGAATCCCTCTGATTTTTGGTGCAGGTAATGATGTTATTAGTCATGTTGTTTCTTCCATAAGATGGAATGAATATGGGCTTACTAGACAATCAGATCCTTTAGCTGTTACAGTTTCAGTAGTTAGTACAAAAATACCTTTTCCAGAGACAAGTAAAGAATATATCTCTATTGTTCCAGAGATTGAAGAAGAAATAAGATTAGCTCTGCAACAACTTGGAAGAAGATTAAAGACTTTCTTGGGTAGGGCTAAAAGAAGACGAAGAGAGCATGCTAGACTATCACGATTCGTCAAATCTGCGCCCATAATTGTTGAAAATCTATCTCAGATTATTGAGGATGAAGGTATCGGGATGGCTGATTTTCGATTTGAGAAGAATAGAATTGCATCTTCTTTAGCTCATGGCTCTCCTAAAAAAGCAAAGTTATTCATGCCCTTGGGACAAAGACTTTTCGGTCTAAATATTTGGTGCCCTACATCAACTCAAAATATATTAAAGAACAAGAATATCTTGTCAGTTTCTGATTTCCTACTAACACCAACTAAGGATTTAATTCCTATTTTAACACTTGATGAAAAATCTATTTACAACATTAAATTAAGAACTATCTATGAATTAGATAAGGAAGGACTAAGTCCTCAATTCGACTCTAAAATCTTTGTTTCAAGAGCTGTAGAGAAACGATTTGACAAAATATCTATTTCATTAAAAGATGCTTTAAATCGAAGATGGATTCAAAATAGTTACCATTATTTAGCTACTGAATTTGTAAAATTAAAAACAGTCTCCGGTCTCTTAGAGAAATTATTTGAGAATAAGAAAGATGAACTAATTAATCAACTTTTACTCCAGAACAGAAAAAAAGATGGATCAAAGACTTATCCTAAAAGCCAAAATCGTATTGATTCTTTGGCAGCCAAAGGTCAATTAAAAATTGAACATCTCTTCCCACCTTTCAAAGTCTTCAAGAAGCTGTCAAATGAAATTCTAGCAGCTGATTTAACTGTTGAAGAGTTCATTTATCAAACACAACTTCCCAATGAGATTAATTATCAACAGGAATTAACAGCGATATTCATTGATTACTTAAAAGAAGTATTCATTAAAATGTCAAATAAGTTTCCTACATTCAAAGCCACAAACATAACCAAAATGACTCCTGATTGGACAGATGGATATACAAAAAATGCTTTTCATAGGAGAAAAATTAGAACTATTGAGAGCTTCATTAACACTTCTACAGATGACCTTGTACAAGTTAAAGAAATGGAAAGGACTTTGTATTCAACCTATCTAGAACTTCTTGTTAAACAATCTCCATCAATCAATCTTTCAGCTTTTGAGTTTATCGAGAGTAAGGGTCTCAAAAGTGATGAAGCTTTGGTGATCAAATCATTGGCCACCAAGGGTGTAAAAACTTTGGCTCAGTTGTTATATTTTGCAGCTGAAGAAATTCATGATAAGAAATTAGTTGATTTCGCAGAACTACTTATGAAAGAAACAAAATTCACAATCTTGTCTTCTCTGCAAATATCTGAAAAAGATCATAATTCTAGTCACATTAAGATTATACCTAATAATGTGGAAACAGAACTACACCGGAACCAGATCTTTAATTCTTCAACCTTTCTCTCCTATTCTTCACCTCAATTAAGAAAAATGGGTCTAAAGAAGAGAGAAGTTGACCAGATTAAGAAAACGCTTGGAACGCCATTGCCAAAGTGGATGGGCCACGAAGATTTGCTAAAAGAATGTGGGATTATTGTACTGGAGGAGCTGTTCTTCAATTCCGCTGAATCTTATTCATTTTCAGCAGAGAAGAAAAAGAAATATTTTGAATTAGCAAATGTTCTCAGAACACCTATCATATTCCCATTCCCACAACTTAGAAGATCGTCTTACTTATTGAAAGAAGTAGGGATTAACTGCTTGGGTCGCTTTTTGATCTGGCCTAATGAAGAATTAGCAAGTATTTTGGGTTACAAAATAGAAGAAATAAAAGAAATGAAAGATGCTGTTTCTTTAGCAGAAATCGATAAGAATAGAAAAGCACTCAGTAAACCTCTATCTCAGTTGAACAGTCTATTTCCAAGATTAATCACCTATTTTGGAGGAATTGAAGAACCCCTTCAGGATTTATTTTATCTCTACTCCTCAGAAAAAGTAAGTTTATCGCAGGGATTATGGAAGAAAATTGAGCACTTGAGCAAGCTCTCTCAGCTTGAAATTATTGAACTTGCACAATTATTCTCTAAGAATCAAAAGAAATTAAATGAAGTAAAAGAAGCTCTTTTAAGATTAAATGCAAGGAACATTATAACTATTAAGCAATTTCTAGATCTTATTCCTGAAATCATTGAATCTGAGCTATCTTCAGCTTCCCATAGAAAAGTTATCTTGGAACTCTATCACATGATAAAGAATAGAGATATTGAGGAAACAAGTGACTTAAACAAACAAGTGTTATTGATTAGTGAATATGATGAGTTTGAAAGAGCTTTAAGTTTACCGATATCGAGAATTAGTAATTTTACTTTAAAAGAATTTGAAGATTTACGAACAAGAAACATTATTGCAATACATCAATTATTTGAATACTCCACAAAAGAATTGGAAACTATTCTTAACAAAACTGAAGATGGAATTAATCAGATATTTAAGGATTTCAAAATTGAGCAGAAAGGAACTAGTTTCTTTATAAAAGGAGAAAGAAACCGGTTAAAATCCTTAATTTCCTTTGAATATGAAGAATCTGAGCGGTTTTCCGCTCATGAAATTGAATCACTGATTCTAGCAGGTTATGATTCAGTTGACAAGATTTTCTTCTTATCCCACCCCTTAACATTTTCTGCTTCTTTAGTACATTGGAATGTAATTGACAAGTTTAGAAAACTATTGAGATCCCCCCTCACATTAGTAGCTTGGGAAAAAGTTGTTAAGAAAAAAGTGCAGGATGAAGACACTGAAACGACAAAGGAAGTCGAAGAAATTCAAATATCTACTCTTTCTACCGATCAATTGAACACACTTAGAAATAGTGGAATTTCAAGAATTGTTGATTTACTGATCGTTAAGAAAGATATTCTTGAGTCTATCTTGAATATTAGTCCAAAAGAAGCTGCATTAATGCAAAGAAACTTAAGAATAAGTGACACTGGAACAGATCTTTCAGAGCTAGATATCTTTAAGCCAAATATAGTTGATATCCTGGAAGAATATAATTTAGTTACAATTGAAGACCTTTATTTTTCCACTTCTGAACGCGAATGGGGAGTTTCTGAACTCCCATGGAAGATTATTAAATCATTCAAACAAGTATTGAACTTACCACTGAAATATATCTCCGATATGCTGGATAAGGAACTAATTGAAATCCTGAAGAAAGTTGAAATTACAACTCTGCTAGGATTCATGCTTATCTCACCAGAGAATTTAATGGAAAAAACTGGAATCCCAGATGAACGTTTTGAAAATATTAAGCGAGGACTAGCATTATCTGATATACTGGGTACTTTAACGCTACCAAGTTACTACATCCCCTCTCTAACATTTGAAAAGACAGAGATTTTAAGAGAAAATAAAATTCCAACCATAGCTGATTTCATTCTAACATCAAATCAGAAATTGACTAAATTACTGGAAATCCCATCTAAAGATCTAGCTGCAGTAAAAAATTCGTTAACTGCTCAGACCATACAAGCTTCATATGAAGATAAAGGAATATTTGCTGCAGAAACAAAGTTATTTGACAAATTAGAACAAAGACAGTTAAGCCGTGATTCAATTATCCAATTTGAAAGATTTCAGACAATTCAAGAAATATATTATGTCGTAGAGGAAGAATTCTATCCATCAAACCCAGATTTGTGGTCGAAAGTATCAGCTGTTAAAAAGGTGCTAGATTTACCATTAAGAATCTTCACTGAAATATCAGAATATTCGCTAGAGGTATGGGAACATAATAATATCAAGTATGTGCACCAACTTCTCTTCCTTCCTGATGAAGAAATAAAAGATCCTGTTCTTTATAGGTCAATTTCCACATATTCCTCTAAAATGCTAGAAATGCGTGCTTTCCATTATTTTGCAAAACTACCATCATCTGTTTACAATTCTTCATTCTTCAGGAATATAGTTCAAGATTTTGAAGAAAAAACACTTTCAGATGTTGTTACTGATACAAAAGTAATTTCACTTCTTCTCTCAAAAGATAAACACTCTCTTACTGATAATTATAATTTAACACTTATTCGAGCTCTTCTCGAACTTCCTATAAGAATAACTCCATTTTTCAATAGAATCAAGAAGATTAGAAGAGAGGAGTACAAAAATACTAAAATTGGTGACGTATTTGACATCGATTTAGTAGAACATTCAGCTTTAGCTCCGTTTTATAACAAATTGCAGGAAGTTGATTCTTTAAATAACATGGTTGCTGATTTAGCAGTTCCAATTTCCTCAATGGGATTACCAAGAGAATTGGCTCTGAAATTAAGTAAGTCATCAATTAACACATTAATAGACTTCTTCTCAACACCAGTTAAAACAATTTCAGAAATAACAGGAATACCTCAAAGATATATCAGAGAAATTCAAGATAATCTTGATTATTCATTAATTCAATCATTTAAAAAAGCTCAAACCCATGCCATTGTTGCTTCTGTACTAATAACAGATAATCATATTGAATCCTTGAAGAAGATAGGTATTCTTGATATTGAATCACTTTATTATTCAGCTGAAACACAGAACATATCTTCAGTTTTGCCAGTTGAAAACTATGCAAAAGTGAAGGAAATTCTCTCAGGCTCAATAAGATTTATTGGCTTTTTGGCCTCTGATGAGATCAAAAGGTTAGAATTTTATGATATTAATTCCATTATAGATTTAGCTTTATTAGACAAAAAAGAATTATTTCATATAACACAGAATCCAATTTACAAGGAATTTCATGCACTAGATATTCTCTCCATTGATGAAGTTGCAGATAAGAGAGCAGAAACCGCTTTATCTTTAGAATTATTACCTTCAATAGAAGAAGATTATCTTGAGAAGATTAAGCATTTGGGTATAAACTCAATTCAAGACTTCAATTCTAGAATGTCTGAATTAAGAGATTCTCACCCTCATTTAGTTAAGCTTGATGTATTTCGTGATGTTCAGTTATATCTTTCATCAGTTGCCTTCCTTGGTTTGAATAATCAACAAGTACAGAAATTAGTTTATTCAGGAGTAGGAGATATACTTTCATTCATTACTGAAGATGTTTCAACCATCGCAATAATTCTAGACATGGAAGAGGATGAAGTACGAAAGTACCTGGAAAAGATAAACTCTGAAAACCTTCTTGAAGAAATAGAAAAGAAAGGGGTAAAACTTACAGATTTTCCTGTTCTTTCCAGGTCAACAGTGAACTATCTACTAAAATCTGATAGGGATCTGGTTCAGGATGTCTATAGTCAATATTATCAGGCTTTTACAATAGCTAATGTTTCTGATGAAGTTCTGAGAGACTTTCTTAACAGCTGTAATGTGTCAATTTACCGTATTAAGGAATTAACACCAGCAACAAAAATAAAATTGTCACAAATGGGTATTCTTAGAGTTATCGATTTCTTATGCACTAATGACTCAGAATTAAAGAATGCTTTAGGTGGAAAAATTAGTAAAGAAATCACTGAAGTTCGAAAGGGTAATTTCACTCTGATCAAGGGAACTGAACTGTTACTAAATGAACCAATTCTCAATATTTTAAGGGATCTTTATTTTGAACCTTCAAAGAAAACTGTTGAGGATTTGTTTGGGTTTGTCCCTGAACATTTATTGCAATTCACTGAAACTGAAAGAATAGAAAAAATCACCAACATATCATTTGTTGAGCAGTTGGTAAGTTTCCTTAGCTTGAGTACTCTTTCTCTTAAATATTTTGACATTGAAACTAAAGCGGTTCTTTGGAATATAGGAATTAAACATGTGATTGAACTAATCTCAACTAATATTCAAGACCTCATAGATATTCCAAGAGAAGTAATTAGAGCTATAAGAGAGTTTCAACGCAGCTTCAATCTAAGTGTTAGAATGTCAGAAACATTCTCGCCATATATTGAACAAAAACTTAGTTTACCTAAGGAAATACAAGGAAAATTCAAGAACTATGGTCTAACCACCGCTCTATTCCTTTTTGATTTTATGCACCATCCTTTGTTTGAATTAACAAATAAGGAGAAAGATCTTCTTAGTACTGCTACAGCAAACTTATTCAAACCTGTGACTTGGTTAATAGATTATTCAGATCTCAAACTAGAAGATTTATTTGTTTTTAGAGATAAGAAGGTAAACAACATCATTTCTGCTCTCTTGATGCTGGATGATGATAAACAATCAACTGATACCAGACATTTCTCTGAACAGTTTTATTCTACATTTAAAGAAGTGGTCAATGAGAACCTCTTCAGAATAAAACCTCCCATATGGTCACTTAAACTTGCTGACTTAAATCTCATCAAAGATCAGAAGCTTTTGAGGAAGCTAAAAACAGCTAAAATACTATATTTGGATGAATTGCTTTCTTTGAATAGTAGCATTATTAAAAATCATTCTGTGTATGAGGAGTTAAGGTCAATACTACTCTCACTGAAGAATTTCAGTGTTGCATCTATAGATGGCTTATCTGTATCCAATGTTAAGAAATTGAAACAAAAAGGTGTAAGAAATGTATTCCATTTCTTATTAATGCCTGTATCTTATTTATCCCATTTTATGAATGTAAGTGAAGAAAAAATAGAGGAATTAAAGCTAAACATTAATTTAGAAGTTCTTGAATCAAATGCAAAACTAGTCGGATTAGATATACAATTTATTGGAAAACTTAATGATAAGATAAAGAGGGTTTTGATGGAACATGGGTGTGTTTCACTAACACAAGCTGCACATCTACAGATAACCGAGCTTCCTCTAACTGAAGACGAGATGCAAAGTGTCAGAGAACTAGTCTCTATACTTCAAACTCCTATTACATTAATTGGTAAAGTTCTGAAAATGAGCAGAAAGAATATTGACCAATTAGTAGACGAAAAAATATTCACATATACTGATTTGTTGGAAATACCTCAAGAAAAATGGCCTTCCAGTCTTAAGAAGTTGATAACCAAGCAGCAAACTGATCCTACATATCTGATTAAACAGTTATACGGCATCCAAAAGTTTGGTATGTCAATAGAAGAACTAGGGTTGACCAAATCAGTGACAACTTCAATGTTACAGACAGGATTATCCACAGTGGATCATCTTCTTTATGTGCCCGACACTTATTTGACTTCTAAAGGTAAAATCAAACTCACTGATCTTCTTGAATTAAGAGATAGGTTGAGTAGAAGCGTTAGTATCTTGCCTAATTTAACAAATGAGACAATTGAATATTGTTTGAGTAATAATTTTCAAATCATTGAAGATTTATTGATTTATTTCAAGGATCATCCGAAGAAAATACGTGATGAAATTACTCCTTCCCTGAGAGCAATTAAAACAATTTCAGAAGTAGGGTTTGTTGAATCATTATCTGAAACTGAACAAGATCTTCAGAAAAGAGGATATTATTCTTATACCTCTTTACTAACTTCAGCGAATTTTAAGACAGATAAAGAACTGTTTTCAAAATTTGCTCCTTATCTACTAGCCAATTTACGCTTTCTAGATTTAGAATCTACAGATTATAGTAGATTGAAGCGTTCAGGTATTTTTACAATATCTGATTTATTGGTAGTTTCACCAAAAACAATTGCAACCCAAACAAAAATGAGTATATCAAAAATAACAACTACAATAGATTCAATCATATATGAAGAATTAAAACAAAAAATAGATGTAAATATAGAATCAGTTGATCGCGAATTCTTCTTATTATCTAACACTGATAAGGACTTCCTAAAGTCAATTGGAATTTATAGTATATCTGATTTAAACGAATATTCAACTTATTCTTGGTTAATTTCAGAGAATAAGCTCAAAAAGATCAAAGATAAAATTGAAACGATTCTGGAAACATCTATACTTTACTATCCAAACATAACCAAATTGACTATTTCAGAAATCGAGAAGCAATATTATAGCAAAGAAATCTTTAGCATCCAAGATCTTCTTAGTTCAGTTGATAAGACTGAAACAGAGAAAATTATTGTTTTTCTACAAGAGTTTGCTTTAGTAGATGAGCAATTGGACACAGAATATATTACCGCTGCTCAACTCTTTTCCGAGACAGAATTAGCTGCACTTTCGAAATCTATTCCTAAGAAGAATATTAAGCAGCTAAATGATTTTCTCTCAGAATTGTATAAAAATTATGAAAAGATATCAGAACCTAACAGGAAAATACTTAGAACACTTAAACATCCTCTTTCAGCCTTGTCGAAATTGACTGCAAGCGATGTTAAGAATCTTAATGAGAATAACAATTTCCTAATTATGGATATTCTTGTCAAATCTCAAACTTATTGGATTGAATTTTCGGCTAAATCAACAGGTTCTAAGGTTCTCACATTACTATCAACATTGACATTAAGTAAAATAAAAAGCCAAATCAGAAAGCGTCCTGATGTTTCATCTCTAGGTGTGTTTGATGCTGAAACAATCAAAGAAATTAGTGCTTATTATCAAACTGTAGACGAAATTCTATATGCAATTGAATCAGAAGATTTTGAAGTTTCTAGAACTTTAATCAATAAGGTTCAGAGGACACTTACAACACCTGTAAAACTAATTATGGTCCCTAGAATATCTCTTAAAGTTTGGAAGAAACTCAACTCATCGAATGATACTGTAACAGATCTCTTAAAACTCTCTGACAAGGATCTTTCATCTTTCCTTTCAATTCCTCAAAGTGATATTCCTAAGATAAGGAGTTCATTCAACGTTGAGAACATGATTAGAGAACCCTCATTGAAATCCAATATAATTTTTTCACAACGGGAAATAGATAAGCTAAACAATATAGGTTACAAAACATATGGTCAGCTAATTGAAAACCTCTACTCTGACAAAGCTATACCTAAGACAATTAAACCAAAAATGGATTTCATTCAAACATTCGATATCAAGAAATATGAACCTAAACTTGATGAATCATTAACAATACTTGATTTACTCTTCCTCATTAATAGTACAGAAAACCTAGCTATAACTAAAAAACAGAAAGAATTAATCGAATCAACGGCAGATTTCTTCTTCTCCAAAGGGACACAATTATGCACAATTCTGAACATTGACCCTAGTGCTAAGAAATCTCATTGTCCAGAAATGTCAATTGAATATTTACTTCTTCTTGAAAAATATAATATTCAAATGTTTGATGAAATTTGGCGTAAATTACATGACAAAATAAAACCAACAATTGAATCACTTTTCTCGTTTCTAAATCGTTCTCCTGTAATATTAACCAAACTAACCGCTGATACTATTCATCAAATATCCACTACCAAATACAAGAAGATAAGTCAGCTTCTATTGTTGTCCCTAAAACAACTATATAATCAGATTTCTGACAAAAATGTGCAACGTAATGTCCGAAACCTCTCTTTAGTTTCATTCCAAGAATTATCGCGGAATCTTACATCGTTTCCATCTTCCCTTCTTTCAACAAATGAAGTGAATACACTAAATAAAAGTAATATCAAATCAATAGAAGAAGCTTTAGTCTTTCTTGAACAGAGTAAGAAGGGTGATTCTAAGGTTCTGATTATTTGCAATAAAATAAGTAAAATTATGGAAACTGACTTAACAGCACTTCCAAGTATAATACAGGATAAAAGAAAATCAGATGAAGTAATTAGACTGAAACTGAGTAATGTGTATGATCTTCTAACCTTCTGTAAAACTACTCAAAAAGCAGAATCTAGAGCGTTATGTTCAGATATTTTATACGTGCTGAAATTTGATAAGATAACTCAATCGGTGAGTAATGAACAAAGCAGGTTTAGCAGCTTTTTTAGAACGACTGAATACTTGCAGTTTCTAAAAAGGAAGAAAATTAGAACTTTTGGACCCCTCATTAATCATGTTAAAATAACATCTGCCCAAGATTTGGAACAGGAGTTCGAACAGATTCTTTCAGTTTTGAGGGCTCCATTATCAATATTTACACTTGATCAAACTCTACTTAAGAAGCTAAGAGATTTGAATATTCATCAAGTATTAGACCTAGTTTTACCTGCTGATATCAACAAACAAATAAAATCCAATTTAACTGAAAAACAACAAACATTAATGCAAACTATAATCAAACAGCTTAATTTCATCAGTATTAATCAACTCTTATCAAATTTATATCCTGTTTCGAAAGTTAGCTTTATTGATGAAAATTCAAAGAAGCAATTAATTAGAACTGGATATTCTACAATTTCCCATCTAAACATATCCGCTGAAATTCTTGCCATTTCATCTAAGATTAGAAGTGTAATCTTAACAAAAATAAATCGAATACTTGAATCTCCAGTCTACTATTTGACAGATATGATTAGAGATAATCCTAGTAGTGTTTTTGCATTGTATGAGAAAGGTATTTTCAACTTGTGGGATGTCTATGCATACAATTCAAAAGATTTGGCAAAAATCATCAAGATTACCGATAGACAGGTTAAAAGTTATCTATCAACATTAACAGACCAATCAATTAAATTAGCACAAAAAGATCAAATTCTTGTAAAAGAAACATTGCCCTATTTAGAAGGATCATCTGTAGTATCATTACGGAATTCAGGCTTTGTATCACTCCAAGAAATAATGTTTCCTTCAGAAGACAAAAAGAAATCAACTGTTTTGAAATTACAACAAGTATCTGATTTAAAGAAACATCTGAATAAGAAAATCGACGAAATCGATGTAGATACTGAAATTGTTAAACAGATTAAACAATTAGGCATAACAACATTTAGGGAATTTGCAGTATACCCATCATCAACACTTGATGGAAAGACAAACCTTAGTTATGTTGCTATTAAGAGAATCAAAAGTAAACTGCCCTTGAAGAAAATAAAAATAACAAAAGCTAAGATTGCTACCAAACCACCTGCTAAAAAACCTATTAAGAAACCTATTAAGAAACCTATTAAGAAACCTGTTAAGAAACCTGCAACAGCCAAACCAGTTGTAAAACCGATTTCCAAAACTACTACTATGAAACCCCAAGCTACAAAAATGACACCTAAGAAAGTACCAACTAAGGCTTCAACAAAACAAACTACTTTATTAGATTTAGCTGCTAGACCTGGGCAGAAGAAAACATCTTCAAAGACGAATAAAACATCATCAACTAATTCAAAGGGTGGAGATAAATGACAGATATGAGCAAGTTTATTTTTTCAAATTCAACAGTTTTGCCTGCAACAGAGCGTGCAGTAAATTTTGGTAAAGAAATAGTTACAAGAGAAATGTATGGATGGGCGAGAGATACTTTTGATTTAAAGAGAGGATCTTTCGTTCTGTTTCTGCGAAGTGGTAGAAAGTGGTATCTGCTTGAACCAACCAAAAAATTATCTAGATATCCTTTAGAAAAAACTACAATGAGTGTGAGTGTTAAAAGAACTGTTACTTTGGAAAAAGTTCAAGCTTTAAAGCAAGATCTTCTAGAAAGGAAGGAATATTTCATGCCTTATGGTGTAACTCATGTAGAAACAAAATCATCTCAAGATACAAATAATTTACTTGTTGAATATGCTTTAGATTTTCTAAAACAAGCTATTGCTGTTCCCTCTGACGCGTCGTTTTACATTCCTTCTAGAAGTGGATCAAATGTGGGTTTTGATGAAGAACAAGAACTTGTGTTAATCGGCAGACAGTTGATTGAACGACAATTTAGAAGCCTTTCTTCTGTCAGTTCAGTTGAACAAATGACCATAATTAT
Source organism: Candidatus Heimdallarchaeota archaeon (assembly GCA_019057375.1). Lineage (GTDB taxonomy): Archaea > Asgardarchaeota > Heimdallarchaeia > Heimdallarchaeales > Heimdallarchaeaceae > UBA460. The sequence goes on along the minus strand of DXJF01000046.1, from coordinate 6,859 downwards.
GAAAATAATTCATAATATTCTTTCGAGAGACATACACAGTACAAAAAGAGATATTTTCTATATGGATGTTAATTCCTTTGAAAAGCAATCCGTTTCAGATTCCTTAGTTGAAGATCTTGGAGCAATGCTTCAGGTAACTAGATCTTCTCTTAATGTGAGTGCATCCTCCAAAGGAATAGTTGTAGGAAGAATTAGCTTCAAGGAAAAAGGAGATTTAATCGACTGCAGAGCAATTGGTGCTGGGAAAGCTATCTCTCCCAATATTGATGATATAGACGATTTTGATACTGATGCAGAAATGTGTTTAGTTATAGAGAAAGATGCTGTTTTCAATCGTTTAGCTGAAGATCACTTCTACGATTATGTTCCAAGTATTTTGATAACTGCTAAAGGCCAACCTGATATAGCTACAAGACAGTTCCTTAAGAAGATAAATGATGATTTGAACATCCCCATATTCGCAATAATGGATGCTGATCCTTACGGTTTTGAGATTATGAGAGTTTATAGTGTTGGTAGTAAAGCGTTAAGTTTTGAATCTAGCCATTTAGCTGTTCCTAACATCAAATGGTTGGGATTACTTCCAAGTGATTTATCTCAAGAAAGTGGATTTGACATTCCCCGAAGTGCTTTACTTAAGCTAACATCTAAAGACATTCACAGATCTAAATTAATGTTAGAAGAAGAGTTTGTAAAACGAAAGCCAAGATGGGAAGAACAATTGCAAATATTACTTGCTAGTGGTTACAAAGCTGAAATACAAGCCTTAAATGCAAGAGATCCTCAATATATTACAAATTTCTATTTACCTCAAAAAATAGAAACAGGAGATTTTATCTAAACCGATAAGGAGATAGAAAACCTAATATTCAATATAAGGAAAAAATATGAGAAAGGATTTTACTCAAGTTGTGTTGATGAAGTTCATTTCTTCTTCAATATTATATCTATTGTTGAGACTGTTTTAGGTGGTATGCCTTCTTCATCAGATTGTATATCTTCAGAACCGATTTTAACCTCATCTATTTCTATCATGTCCTGTAAGAACTTTCTTCTAGTAATTTCTGCAATATCTACTGCCTTTGAGATCTGTCTTCCACGAGCCTGAATTGAACACGTATCACTCTTGTTGAGTATTGTAACTGCAACTAAGACATAACTTATAGTGTTTTTCTTGCCGATGTAGATTATTTGGCTTTGTTGTTTCTCAGGTTTCTTTGCGGTAGCTTTCTTGACAGGAGTTTTCTTAGTAGGAGTTTTCTTCTTTGGTTCTTCTTTTTCAATTGTTTCTTTTTCACTCATTTTGTTCACCTGTAACCAGTTGTCATATTTACGCTTGTGAGTAAGTGATAAAAATGGCTTGAACACACTTTTAAATTTTTCCTATTTTTTGAAGCATAAAAATATATAAATACCTAGACCTCTGTTTCACAAGAAAAGCTCTATACGAGTTGATTGAAATGCAGAAAAGACGTTTTCTTCTAGATTCTTTGCTTATTTCTATTAGTGTGTTTTCTTTTTCCATTATTCGTTTAGTTTTTGATTTGTATTTACCTAAGAATGAAATAAATACAGATTCTCACCTTTATGGAGTTAATGTTAAAAATTCAATTTTTCTCTCAATAGGTATAATAATACTTTTTTTCTTATATGGTTGGTTCCTAAGAAGATGGTTCATCAAAAAGAATCTGGAATCTGAAGACAAATCTCTTAATCATATTTTAATGGTTTTTTTACCAATTTTTCTTATTCTACTAATCTATTCAATTATTGTGTCCTTTCTGAATCTTCCCGAATTGCATATCTTTATTCGAATTTCGTCTATATTTATAGAGAATTTACAACTGATTGCAATCAGTACAATATTGGGAGTTTTTCTATTTCCTAAAATTGAGAAAAAGATCTGCAAATTGTTTAGGAAAACCCCTACAGAAGTTAAAAATGATAGATATGGTTTAGGCTTGTTTCCAAAACAACTAAAGCAAAATATAAGAAAATTCAATAATTTTCTAGCGATTGGAATAGCTGGGGGAATAGTGGTTGGGAATCTAATTATTATCTTTCTTTATCCATCAATTAAAGCTTCAGCTGTTGATGCAAGTTTAGATTTCTTTTACCCAAATTTTTGGTATCATTTTGATCCAATAAATGGTTTAGCTCAAGAGTTTTTCAAGAAGACATCATTGCCTTCAAATATTGTTTTTGATTGGAAACTTACTCAAGCTATTTTGTCAATTCTTTTTATTTGTTTAACTTTCTCTATTCTTCTCCTGAAAAAGAGAAATATTGAAGAGAATAATCAAACTGCTCTTGAGAAGTTTACTAAAAAGAAGCCAGAGAAAACCCAAAAAGATATAGCTTCTCAAATACTTAATCCTGAAATTAAAACACTTGATTTTATACCATCACATCTTATTAAATCTAAAACACCAAAAAGATATGATTTAGTGTTTTCTAGAATAACTAACGGCAACTCCGTATTAGTCATGAAATTAATATTACTAAGTGTTCTTTCTACTTTGTTTTTCATTAGTATTTTTCAAAATACAGGTGCTCTAGGACCATTATTGTCAGATGTTAGGGACTATTCTAGTTTCGTTCATCTAACACAGTCATTTTGGGAGGGTTTTGGGGAAGAAATCACGTTCAGATTACTTCTCTTTGGATTACCTCTTTTTCTGATTAGAGGTCTTGTCTATCTTATCCAAAAATTGTTTGAATATCGTTCAAGAGCGAAATCTGAGAATGTTGATGAAACTTCTATCCTTGCACGATATTTCAAAAGCAGGCAACCTGGAAATGTTCTTTTCTATTTGACAGGGGGGTGGGGAAAAATAGATAAACTAACTGGAATATTAATGATTTTCTCTTCTATTGCTTATGCATATGTCCAACCTACATATGGCTGGAATCTATGGAAAATGATTTACACCATTGTTGTTGGATTAATCTGCGGATATGCTTTTTGTAAATTTGGAATTCACACAGCTATTTTCATTAATATAGTAACAGAACTTATACTAGGTTGGATTTTCGTTTCAAGTAACGGTATTATCCTCAGTAATCCTTTTCTATTGCTTTCTAGTGTGTTCTTTGGATCAATTTTTGTTCTTAATACTCTCACGCTAGTACTTCCTAAAATCTTTAAATTGGGTAATTTATTATCTCATATAGAACACTGAAATGTACAAACTGTTTCCAGACTAGAAGAAGTGAATATTTTGAGCTATGGACAAAAATTATATCTGAAGATTATACTTGCCGGTGAAGCTGGGGTTGGGAAGACAAGTTTACGCCGTTCATATCTAGGTGAAGGTTTCATCACAGAACATCTCCAAACTATTGGTGCTGACTTTGCCTCATTACCAAAAAAAGTTCAAGATTATTCCGTACTTTTCCAAATTTGGGATATTGCGGGACAAAAAATCTTTGAGAACCTTCGTATGATGTATTACAAAGGTGCTTTGGGGGCTTTGATGGTGTTTGATGCGAAGAAATTGACCACTTTAAAGAAGCTGGATCAATGGATTGCAGAATTAGAAACAGGAACCGATAGAGGAATTGTTCCATTCTCTATTTTAGGAAACAAAATGGATTTAATATCACCAGCCACGCGTGAGAAAATTAGAGCAAAAGTTTCAACTTATATTCAAACTTTGAACAAGAAATACAAAGAGAGAGGTTTTAAAGTGGAATACTTTGAAACATCAGCTAAAACTGATGAAAATGTCAGTAACGCTTTTGAAAACCTAGGATCCAAAATTATTGACTTTATTCAGTTTAGGAAGGATATGAGGAGGAAAGGTACTTGAATATAGATACTTTACGTTCTTATCTCCAAAGTAATCAACAAGATAAAATCCCTCTAGGAAATCTCAAAGTACTTCACCTATTGGTTGAGTTGATGGCTGATAATGATGAAAGAGTAAGAATAAAGAGCTCAGAATTGATTTTTAGTACGGAATTTATTCCAACAAAAAATATTGTTGAATTTTATCTTAAAAATCCTCATCCTCATATTAAACAAGTAGTTATTAAAAACCTGAAGTATTTCATACCAATTCTCTATGAATATTTAACTAATGATTCTAGTTTTGATTTAATTTATGATATTATTTCTCCTTTTAATCCAGATCAGTTGTTTAAATCAATTCAGGAATCCTATAAGGCTGTTCCAATCTTGTCAACTCTGACAGAACTTACCTTGAGAACTTGTGATTCGGATTTTTCTAATCTAGAAGATTCATTTATAACTTACAACTTCATATCTATGCAAACAAAAGAAATTAAGAAAATTCTATCTTATAGAATAAAGCAATCTACTACCATATTCCCTGAGTTAACTCTTCTTACAGTTACGAAATTTCCTGAGTTAGCAGTTCTAATTATCAAGAATATCAGAGATATTATTTTGAAAGACAAGAGTGAAGTAAATATTCAATATGGATCTTTGGCATTAATGCTGGTTGATGAACCAAAAAACAGTGATGTCTTAATAGAAAGACTTGCAAATAAGAATGATTCAACTGATACTAAACTTGCAATAATCGAGGCTTTAGGTAATTTAGGTAATGATAATGCTTGTGAAGTTCTAATTGAACAATTCGAAAAAGGGGAGCCTTTAGCATACTATGCTGCTAGATCTCTTGCCTTGCTTGGTGACAATGTTCTACCATTTCTTATCTCAGCTCTTGAAGAAGATAAAAATATCCCTTTCATAATAGAGACTATGAAAAGAATTGGCGAATCAAGTTACGATCACTTAATGACCGCTCTCCATAAAGGTAAGAGAAATGTTAGAAGAAATGCTGCTCAATGTTTAACTCTTGTTATGAGCGAAAAATATGGCTATGTAGGCGCAATAAGATTGCTCACAAGTCAATTAGCAGGTAAGAATTCTTCTATTATAGAAGCTGTGACTGAAGCTCTGTTGACTTTAGGAACACCATCAATAAGGGTGTTAATTGAAGAGCTGATTGAAGAAGATTTAAGGTTAAGAAAGAATGCTATAGAGGTGTTACACTATTTTGGTTCTGATAATATTGACTTATGCTTAGATGGTCTGTTAGATGTCGACCTTTCTCTAGTTGTAAAATTAGGTATCATCTTATATCTGTACTATCCTACCGAAGATCTGCAGAATCTTGGGTATTCCTTCGCTCTTCGATCAGAAAAATTACTAAGTAAGGAAGATGAGATATTCAATATAGTTTTAAAATCAATGGGGGAAATCGATCATGAAATAAGGGAAAAAGGTTGTAGTATAATTCCCCAATTTGGAGCAAAAGCTGTTCCAGCTCTGTCGGATCTCCTCGCAGATCCAAATATTCAAGTTAGAAGAAAAGCAGTTGAATCTCTTAGAAGAATTAAAAACAAAAGAGCTCTAATAACTCTAATAACTGCAGCAAAGAAGAGTGATGATATAATTGCTGAAATATCTACTCGTGCTTTAGGAGAGTTAAAAGATCCTGGAGTTATCGATGTTATCATCAATAATATGAAAAGACCAAAACAATTGGTTCGAGATGCGGCTGTTTATGCAGCTGTAAATATTGGAGCTCCAATTGCAAAGAAGTTATTTGTTAATCTTAATTCCCCTAACAATAATTTGGTTAACGCTACAGTAGATGCTATTGGTCAAATGGATTCGAAAGTTCTTGAACTGACATTTTCTAACCTACAATCAAAGGATGAGAGATGGTTTAGAAATCTTCAACGTATTGTAGAAAAAATGGGAGTATCAGCAATTCCAGTCCTTAAAGCCAGATATAATAGGGAGAAGAATGAAAAAGCAAGGACTAGACTTATCATCTTACTATCAAAAGCAAAGGATACTTCAATTATGTTAGATCTCATTAAAATGATAAATGAAGGTAATATGAAAACTGGTGTTACCGCGCTCAATAATATTGGACTTGATGGTTCAATACAATTGGTAAATGAATTGAAAAAAGCATCTCTAAAACGAAAAAATACTTTTATAGAAAAGAGCAAAGGCATTGATTCAGAAATTATAATTAATCTACTACAAGCTACAAAAAAAACTGATAAACTTGAAGAGTTAACGCCTTTGATTCTCAAATCACATATAAGAGCAATTAGAAAGTATTGCCAAGATGAAAATCTAGATTATAATAATTTCATCAAGGATTTTCAATAAATTAAGAATTCAAAGGATTTCTTCAATGGATATAGGCCCTTCTTTGAAATGCTCTTTTTTGTCTAGTTTTTGCGAAAAGCTCTTTGCAAGGATTGGAGCTGCTGATAGCTCAAACTGTAAAGGTATATTGAAGTGAAACGTCTTTTTTGATGCAGAAACTTGTATCCAATCATTTATTGAATCACATATACTGATTTGAGTGTGATATGAATCAATAATTTCCAGAGAATCTGTTAAAGAAAATACTTTACTAAAATCACTTTTTACCTTACTGATGCTCTTTTTCTCATCTTCTCTTCCTAAAAACTGTAAAATATGAAAGTAACCCGCTTCTTCCAACCACATTGCAGATGAGGTCGACATGTCATATATACTAATCCTTGGGAATTTTTCGAAAATTGGAGTAACTACTTTTAGAATTCTTCTACTTTTTAAAAAGGTTTCAGGACATTGATTTATGGAAGTTGTTACTATATTATCTCTCGCAATATATTGCGTGTTTTCAGTAACCATTTCTCCTTCTTCGTTGATTTTGATTTCAGAGTTATCATTAATTACTTTAACATCATTTTCAACTGCTAACTTTAGAAAAGTAGTAAACAGCTCATATGGATTTGAACAAGTGTAAGAATTATAGATCTCTGTGAGGTAGATTTCTTTAGTTGTATTTATGAAAGGATAATAATTTTCTATTTCTTC
>DXJF01000045.1 GCA_019057375.1 Candidatus Heimdallarchaeota archaeon | reverse complement strand
CATTTAGACATGGTTTGAGAAGCTTTTCCAAAAGAAATCAAGTAAAAGTTCTCATAGGAATTTAAATCGTAACTGTTATCTTTTATTACTAATTTATCATCGCTGAATGAAATGAATGAAGACAATAAATTTTTTGGTTGCGCTTGTTCAAGAATAAATTCTACAATATCTACTAAGGATGTTAATATCTTTTCCTCAGAGAAGTTCCTCGATAGATTAACTATTGAAGATTTATTCTTGACAAACATATAATTTGATTAAGTCTAGAAATTTTAAGAAGGTTTCTAAGTTATTGTGACAACATGTTAAATCTCTTACTCTCGATAATTGTGTTTTATTATTTCTTGAACAATCTTAGATGTTGATTTTCCCGAAACATGTTTTTGAAGTCTGATAATTTTTACATGGGGATATCCCCCCTCGGATATAGCTTTGTAAAGCTCTTTTTCATCATGTTTCTGATCATATCCCAATGTGATTATATCTGGTTTTATAGCATCAATCATCTTCATAAAGTCAGTCTCATCCCCCACTATTGCGGCATCAACCCCTTTCACATACTCAACTATTTCAGCTCTTTCTTCTTGAGAGTTTGTTGGAGGGTGGTTTTTTAATTTCTCAACGTTTTTATCGGTTGCTAGAACTACTACAAGAACATCTCCTAAGAGTTTAGATTGATTAAATGCAAAGAGATGCCCAACATGAAGTATGTCAAAGGTCCCACCTGTTAAAATTACGGAAATTTGCTTACGTCCTAGTTCTGTTAAATGATAATTGTTTTGATAATCGACTTCTATCGATCCCTTTTCGATTAAAGATTCAATAGAGGTATTTACATAATCTAAAGAAAACCCTAATTGTCGTGAGATACTAGTGAGAGAACTTTTGATATCTTTTAGAGAATTAATATAGATTTGTTTGATTACAAATTTATCTTCTATACTTGACATACTTAACCATGCTCGTTTTGTTCTAGTGAAAACTTAATAATTATTTCATCACCATCTTCGAGATTCATTTTATCTCTAATGCATACATCACTTATGATTTCAAGAATGTTTTCGCCATGGTGAGTTCTCCTAGGTTTAATTCCTGCAGCTTTAGCATCAAGCCTGATAACTTCAAGTGGATAGCATAAAACATCTCCAAATTCTCTCTCTTCACCTTCAAACCCAGTAATAATCGTTGGCCAAGAACCTCTAATCAAATCCAATCTATTCTTATCAGCAGTATCTATTCTAACATTTAATGTTCCATGATAAGGAGTGAAACCTAATTTAGTCTTGAATGATTTAAGATACGATGGTCGAGAAATGTAATATTTTCCCTGTCCAGTACCAGTTACAATTTTTCCTTTTAATGTAATAAAAGATAGATCTGGATGAAGTGCTTTTTCAAGTTCAAAACGAAGTTGTTCAAGAATCGAAATACCAGTAGGGGTTAGTTTAACCAAAGAGCCTTTAGGGGTAGATTTCCAGTTCACAATCTTCTTCTTATCAAGATCTTGTAAACATCTTGATGCAGTTTGTTGAGAGATGGAAAAGTAATTAGCTAGTTGAGTAGTTGTTACTTCTATTTCTATCTCCGAAGCTCTTCTCTGAGCTAAATAAATTAAAATTGCTATTTCTCTAAAGATAGAGTTCTTAGTTGAAAGATCAAGTATATTCACACTCTCTCTGCTTTCTCTACTGCTGTTCACACTAACGCCTCTTCTGAGCTGTTATACGTAAAAAAAGGGGGATACTTAAATTTTTCAATACGTCATTCAAAAATGGGTAACAAAAATTTGATTCAGTTAATATTTTATATTGTTACTCTTAACCAAAGTTATGGCTCTTGAACAAACAATAATTGAAGAATGGGAAAGAGTAAGAGCTCCAAGTGCTCCAGAACTAGCAGAAGTTAAGCTAAAACTCAAAGAAACTGCACTTCTAGTTTTAGATATCCAAAACAATAACTGCAATGAAGACAGAAGATTAAGGTGTTTGAAGAGATTACATCACGTTCAGTTAATTCTGGAGAAAGCTAGAAATAGTGAAATGTTGATTATCTATAGTTTAACAAGTGCTGCATCAAAAAATGATATCAGAAGAGAAATCTTTCCAAAAAAAGATGAAGTTATTATAAAATCAGGTGTTGATAAATTTTATAATACAGAATTAGAAAATATTCTCAAAAATAATAAAATTAAAACGGTCATTATCGTTGGAACCTCAGCAAACGGAGCAGTTTTGCATACTACCACAGGAGCAGCTGCAAGAGGATTAGAAACTATTGTCCCTGTAGATGCAATATCATCAACCTATCCTTATGAAGAACAATATGCTGTCTGGCATTTAATGAATGCGCCAGGAACAAGAAGAAGGGTAACTTTGACTAAGGCAAGTATGATTAACTTTGTTTAAAATTAATTAGTGCAAAACAATGAAAACTATAATAACATTATCTAAAGTTCAAAGAAGAGAGATACCAAAGAGATTCAGAAAAAACGATAATAGGTTCTCTGAGACACTTGTAGAGCATTTCCTTGAAGAGTATACAAGAAAGGGAGATATTGTATTAGATGTATTTGCGGGATTAGGAACAACTCTTTTTGTAGCAGAAGATATGGAAAGAATTCCTTATGGAATAGAATATGATGAACAAAGATGTAATTACATTAGAGAGAATCTGGAACATAAAGAAAATATAATTCATGGAGATGCGTTGAAATTATTTGAATATAACATTCCAAAATGTGATTTTTGTTTAACATCCCCACCGTATATGCCTAAAGACGATATTGAAAATCCTTTCACTGCTTGTTCAACTCAAGGAAGCTATGAACAGTATATACTGGATTATGGGATAATCTACAAACAGATAAAACAAGTAATGAAACCAGACTCAATCATTATTGTAGAAGTGTCGAATTTAAAAAACCATGGAGAGGTTACAACTTTAGCATGGGATGTTGCAAAAGAAATCACAAAAGTTTTGCATTTTAAAGGAGAAATAGTAATAAAATGGGAAGATGCAAATACAGAAGCTGAAAATGGAATATATGGCTACGGATATGATCACAGTTATTGTCTAGTTTTCCGAAACAAATAGATGTTGAACGAAAGTTTTATTAAAAGAATATCATCAAAAGAAAACGTAATGGGCTAGTAGCTCAGATGAGTGTCATTGTGTGTGAACTCAGAGAAACTAGGTAGAGCAGCAGGCTTTTAACCTGACGGCCAGGAGTTCAAATCTCCTCTAGCTCACCATTTTATATCCTTTTAAAAATCCTTTTAACAAAATTTTTACTCTTTCTAGTTAATGAAAAGGACAAGTTAAAGTTAAGCTTAACTCTTTCATTCCAATTGCTAAAAGTTCAGGAAACGAGGTAGACCAAGCATCACTTCTGAGATTTCTTTCTGAATTACCAATGTTCCCTTCTGTCTTTTTAACTGCTAACTATTTGAAATGGGAGGAAATTGATTACACTTCTGCTCGAATTTTCATTGAAGATAAAGGAATCAAAGTAGATGGTGTTTTTACTTTTAACAAGAAGGGTGAGATCACCAGATTTGAAAGTGTAAGAGCTAGAATAACCAAATCAGGGATTTCTTTTGATAAATGGGGTGGGTGTTATGAGGAATACAAGAAATTTGAGAACTTCACAATCCCCACGTACTTTGTTGGTGTTTGGTACCTTACAGAAGGAGACTTTGAGTATGTAAAATTCAAAGTTAATTCAATTGAGTTTAATAATCCTTAAACTCTTTTTTTATCTTACTTTGCCTTATTGTATAGTAGAATCGGTGATCGAATGAATTTTCTGATTTACCAGATTCTTTTTATTCTGTTTGTCTTTCCTTTGTGCATAGATAACATCTGGGATAGAAATGAGATTTTTCCAACCCTTATCGCAATTTGGATTCGGACGCATCTTAGCTGAGACTCGGACTCATTATTCTTTATCACCAGGCCTCATATCAATTGAAAAACCTGAATCTCTAAAAGGATACTCAGCTCATTTTGATTCCATACTTGTACCTAACTATCCATCTTATGACTCATCAGAGATCAAACTTCTTTGGAATCTCCCAGATGCAAAAAAAGAGAAAATTCTACATAAATCTAATCGGCTTTCTTTACAACCGTTTTATCCTTCATATGCTTCTGAGAAGTTAAAAAATGAAGATTATGACATATATCTAAAGGAGTTTTTGACTCTTCCTAGAATAGGAGAACAGAGTTTCTATCTACCAATAGATCAATTTGAATCTGAAAAAATAGATGGAATTCTTGAAACAGATTGTTCTTTGATAATACTTTATGACTTAAGTAAATTATTCAACAATCAACGAAAACTAGCCGAAAAAATGTCTAATCTAAGAACCAGATTATCACCAGATATAGGTCTCTATCTACCTGGTTCTGTTTCACCAGCTTTCTACTCTTTTCTAACTTATATTGGGATAGACTTCTTTGATAACTCAATAGCCTATCAAGTATCAAAAAATGGTTACTTTCTTACTGAAAACGGTGTCTTCCCCATAGATAGTCATCCCACCTGTTATTGCTCACAATGCAGTTCCACACCCAAAAACATCTTTAGGCATAATGAAATGGTTTTGAAGAATGCTCTTGCTAGAGTGAATTTTGCTCTGAGAAATGGAACTTTAAGAAGTATAGTTGAACAGGACATTCACAAAAATATCACTTTTGCAGCAACTCTAAGACATTTGGATACTAAATTTGGAGAATTATTAAGGAGACGAACTCCAATTATCTCATCAACTAAAGTCAAATGCTTAGGGGAAGAATCTTTAAATCGACCAGTAGTTTCTGAATTTAGAGAAAGAGTCAAGGAAAGATTTAGACCACATCCTTCTTCAAGAATCATAATACTATTGCCATGTTCAGCTAGAAAACCATATACAATGTCTCGATCGCATATCATGTTTAGAAATGCAATAAAGAAAGCTGGTTCTAGCATTTTTTCAATGTTATCAGAATTAATTATCACGTCTCCATTATCTGTAGTTCCTCGAGAACTTGAAAATATTTATCCCGCAAGATTCTACGATATTCCTGTAGCAGGAAGTTGGTCAGAGGAAGAAATAGACATTACTTCAAATCTTCTCTCAAATGTACTGTCCCATTATCAAGAAGATAGTATTATCATAAATCACCTTCATGGTTCAGGATATGAAGATATTATTGAGGTAGTTAGAGAAAAAATTTCCCTTGAGGTAATAGATACCTCTTACAAAGCACCACCAACTAGTCATCAATCATTACAGGAACTATCAGAAGCTTTGGTGAACACCAAAAAAAGATTCTCCTTATATCAAACTGAGAAAATTATTTCAAATACAAAGAAAATTCAAGCAATCGCTGATTTTCAATATGGACCAGCAACTGGAAAGAGAATTTTTCATGGTAAAATAAAGCTAAAAGGTAGATATCCAAAAAGCCCTCAAATTTTTCGGGATAATAAGCATATTGCTACTATGCATGCATCAACAGGTTATCTTTCACTTTTTCCTGCATATACAAATGAAATTTCAGAAATCAGCTTAAATAAACTTGATTTTGGAGCGGATTATGTATCTGGGAGCAATATTTATGCCCCAGGTTGTCTAAAGGCGGATACACATATACTTCCTGAGGATGAAATTTTTGTTATGTATGAGAATGATGTTATAGCAACAGCACGAGCTTTTGTATCCGGAGAGGATATGAACAAGATGACATCTGGTAAAGTTGCAGAAATAAAAAAGAAGAAAAGGTGAAGAAATGAAAATCAATCCAGATTTTGCCAATACTATTAGAGAAATAAGAGATAAAGCATTAGGAGAAAGATCTCATTCAAGGAGAGTAGTTCATTGGGTTGAGAATCACCGTCTTCGTTCTGGACCAGGTAAAGCGATTGTTTTTATTCTCCCAACCAAAGGTTGTTCTTGGGCTTTATCGAAAAGTGGTGGTTGTTCTATTTGTGGCTATATCTACGATAATCCTCAAGAACCTAATTTTGAGAATATGATGAAAACTTTCAAGGAGAAACTCCATGATTCTATCACAGATGGAGAGAACTATTCGTTAAAACTATTCACTAGTGGAAGTTTTCTAGATACTTCTGAAATTCCTGAGGAGATACAGAAGGAAATTTTGAGAGAAGCCTCTCAATATAGAGAAATAACTGAAATTGTACTTGAATCTAGACCGGAGTATGTTACAGAAAAGATAATGCAAACGATAAAAGAATCAATTGATATTGGAAAAATTGAGATAGCAATCGGATTAGAAAGTGCAAATAATGATATTTTGAAAAAATCTATCAACAAAGGATTTTTCTGGGAAGACTTTGAAAAAGCTGCAGCTAGAATTTTCGATGTAGGAGCAAAAGTCAAGGCATATCTTTTATTTAAACCACCTTTTGTTTCTGAATATGATTCCATAAAGGATATTTTACAAAGCGTGTCTAAGTTGATTAAACTAGGAGTTGATACTATTTCTATAAATGCTATCAGTATACATAGAGGAACCTATCTTTCGATAATGTTTGAGAAAAACCAGTACAGAACTCCTTGGTTATGGTCACTCTTACATCTATGTAAAGAAATAGAATCAAAATACCCCGATTTAAGATTAATTTGTGATGTTGTTGCAGGAGGAACTCAAAGAGGAGCACATAACTGTGGAGACTGTGACAAACAAATAATGGATAGCCTAAAACAATTTGTTTTATCGCAAAATATAGAAGATATAAACAAAGAATTCTTATGTTCATGTAAAACAGAATGGAAGAGTTTTCTACTTCAAGAAAAAATCACTATTAGTTAAAAGGAATTAATATCTGTTTTGAGATATTCCTATTCAATCACTTGTTTATAGCCAAGTACCACATCTTTTATTCTACGTGCAATTCTCTCAAATACAGGATCCATCATAACAGCATCAACTTCTTTTGATGCAATTGCGTACATAAAATTTTTATCATCCAAATTAACAAAGATTATTTGGTGTTTATTGGTAATATCAATTGCATTTTGTGTTTGTTCATCTTTCATAATTTCAAGGATATTAGAAAGGTATTTCTCACATATTTTCTGTGTCTTGGTTACAAAATTCTCATCTAAACTACCATTTTGGAAAAACAATTCTGTATGCTCTTCATCATGTTCAACAAACACAAGATGGTTTATACCTTGAATTGAGTTCAGTATATTAAACGTCACTGCACTAAGCATTTGTTCTGGGGATTGTTCTTCTTCAGGAGTTAATTGTTTCACCTTTGCAGATTGTTCTGCAGGTTTTACTTGAGATTTTGAAACTAGCATCAAATCATTAAAACTAATAGGCACATCTACTAAATCTAAATCAAACTGTGCATCTAGAGCATATTGATGGGTTTTTGGACTTTCCTTGTTAATTACTGCCCTAAAGAGTTCTTCCACCGTCTGATTATAAACAGCTGATGCACCGGAGAATATTTTTCCGGGATCAGAACTATGAAATTTAGACCTAGATTTGCTTTCAAATTCGTTAGAAATGTAATCTATAGCTTTGTCAGCTTTAGTTCTTTCACTTATTCCATGATTAAGAACATAGGTTATATCTTGTATTTTTCTAAAGGATATTTTTGATTTTGTTAGTTCTATCGTTCCACGATCAGATATTTTGGTTTCTTCAGTGAAAGAGCAAAAAGCTTTAACTAGATTTGTTAAGATATCAAGGGGGCATTTCTCTTCATTGAAAATACTTTCTTTATGGATTACACCATCTTTATCTCCCAAAAAGAATGCATAAATTGTATCTGCATGTTCAGCAATGATATCCGAAGTTTGCCCTGTCGTTTGAATCTCCTCTTGTAATAACTATAATGTACTCATTGTTGATTAATATTACTTTATCTGAAATGGCTATCAGTAATTGTCTTAATGATACCTTATTTCTATACAATCTACTTTCAATACTTTTGGTGTCTTATCTATGATGAGCGAAAAAAATCGCATTTTTCTCAAACAAAGATAAGACAATAGGAACGTATAAATTCGTTTCAAATCCTTCGTACACTCAGTTTTCAAAAGGATGAATGATTCAGGATAATACAAAACGAATTTAAAGGAAACGCTTTATCATTAGATTAGAAGAAACATATCAAGGGTAAAAACAGCAATCAAACAAAGAAAATCGGGATCAATATGGATGAAGATTTAGTAGCTGAATCGCTTGTAGAGTTCCTTAAATTATTGGCTAATGGGGACTTGCTTGATAGTAGAATAAAAATTTCTATGATTCAAAGAGCTAGTCGAGCTATTAAAAATGCACTAGATCCTGTATTGATTTTGGTTAGTTATTATGATCATGAAAATCAATTTCTTTATCCACTTTGTATCGAAGAGGAGCAAATTGCAAAGAGTAATTTAGAAATTGAGATGGATGCTTTTGATCCCGAGAATCCTTACACTGAAGTATTTGCACAATCAGATATAGCATGGTTTCCAACAGATGCCATTGCTGAAGGCAACAACTACAAAGTATTTCTAGAAAGTCAGAACATTAGTGATTTTATTGTATGTCCAATGTATTTAGGGGACATTACTATAGGAGCAATAAGTGTTTTTCTCCATCCAGATACAATAAAACACAATCAAGAAAGATATTTATCTGTAATAAAAGAAATATCATTGTTAATAACAGATATGCTTTCATTTTGGTATGTTCAGTACAGTTCTGGTTTACAATTGCACCAAACGGATTTAATTGTAGAGATGTCAAACCTTACTCTTGAAACTACTGAAATACAACTTATACTTGATCGAATTTTACCAAAAATTAAGTCAAAAACTGAGATTGAAGGATTAGGTGTGTTTATTAAAGATATTGCGGAGGTTTCTCTAATTCAAGATATAGGGTTGAGTGATCAAGTAAGAGAATACTACAAATCGTCTCAACTTGTGATATCAAGCTTACCATATTACAATACCCCTAATAAAATTGAAGAAGTTAATTTTCCACAATATGAAGAGCAATATGGGGTAATTCTTCCTATTGGCTCCACAAACTTAATGCTAGGATTTCTAGTTGTTATCTCCGAATCAATAGAGAAACTATCAGAATCAAATATTCATTTTCTCCGAATTGTGGTTAATCAATTATTCTTAACTCTTCAAAGAAAAAGACTTCTTGATGATATTCAACAGATAACACAGACTTCTGAATTTTCTTCTTTTCCTGTTATGCTTGTAAACAACAGATTTGAGATTATATATCTCAACAAACAAGCTGAGAAAACATTTAGTCTTGATCATGATGAATCAATAGGATTAAAATTAGATTACTTACTTGGTCTGGATTCTGATAAAGCTAAGGAAATGCTTCGGAAAACCCGTGATGTAATGGCGAATATCGCAAAAGATACTATGAAACTTGAAATAGAAATTTTTCAAGTGGGTAAAAGAGATTCTAGAACCTTTTTTGTGCAATTATCTCCAACAATCAATAATCTAACTGGGGAATATTGTGTTGTTTTGTCTTTAGTCGATATTTCTGAAGCAACAAAATTACAATCTATAGCAGGAGAATACTCTAATCGATCAAAAATGTACCTAAATGTTTTAACACATGATATTTACAATATCCTTTTTGGAATCTCAGGTTATTATGAATTATTAACAGACAGCATTCCTCCAGAAGAAAATGTGATATTAGAAAGAGTGAATACTCTTGTAAAAAGAGGAACAGGAATAGTTCAAGATATACGATTATTATCTAATGTATTAGATGTTTCAAGCGGTGCAGAAGTTCATTTTGTTCCGCTTAAGATGACCATTTTGAGATTACTTGAGAAGGTAAAGGAAGAACACAGCGAAAAAGAATTCAATATAGATGTTAATTTACCTAGCATTATTAAGATCCTAGGAGGGGTTTTTCTTTATGATATGTTCTACTATGTCTTGAAGAGCTTAATATTAAAAACTGAAAGTAGGGAGATTAACATAGATATCAACGGGAGAGAGATAATAGAAGATGATCAAGAATTCTTTGAGATAATGATACTTGATAAAGAGGGTGTTGAGCCTGAACTCAATGATGAAATACAAAGAGTTATTGAAGAATCACCTTTTGATGAAACTCTTCGTAAACATCTAGGTTTTCTTATTGTTAATGAAATTGCTAAAAAATATGATTACAGTTTGTTTATTGAAGATATAGATAAAGGAGACTGGACAAAAGGATTAGCAATCAAAATCAAAATGCAAAAATCTGTTGAAAATGAAAAAGGGAACTAAGGGGAGAGTACGAACCTACAATCTAGTGATAAAAGTCATCTGAATTGATGATATTTCTTCAATTGAATTTAGAACATCCTCTAAGTTATCTTGAGCGCCATCTTCCTCTGGAATAATGAATTGACCAATAATACCAACTAACCCGAAAAATAGCGGTTTTTCCTCAGGATTATTTTGCATTTTCACATTCTCTGGAAGCTTTAACCTTACAATTTCTTCCAATTTCTTAGGAGTTACTTTGGTAGTTTCTGGCCTAATTTCATATACTAATAAAACTTCACCCATCATTTTCACCTGTTTATGGACCTTTAAAATTGCATTTTGGACATACATATTGATTTCCAAAAAGTCTACATTTTGGACATCTAATAATCAGAACATCATTACAATTTGGACATGAAAAACGTGTATCTCCTTCATCACTAGGACTTATGACTTTATTACAGCTTGTACATCTTGGCATATCAATCATTTTACTCATATATAACCACGCGATTGATTCTCTATAGAGTTACGTAAAGGTTGTTGTTTTAAGCTTTTTGAATTAACCTATTTTTGTAGCTAGACAAATTTTTCATCTTATGGTGATGTTTACATTAACCCATTGAGAGTTGTAAAATCGTGTTAAGCATTTAATTAAGCCTTTTAAGATGGAAACCATCATAAAGGTTATATTAGGATTTTCCCATCTTAGTTTATAATATTTCCAAAAGGAAAGGAAGATTTAGATGAGTGGTTACTCGCCAACATGGACTAATAAAGGTAGCGATAAATTAAGAGCCCTTCAAGCAACAAAGATTCTAATGAATTCTCTTGAGAAGATAACAGCCTCTTTTGATGTTACTAATAGAGATACTGAACATGCTATTATCTCAGCAATAGCTGATGCTGTGTTCAATTTCTTTACTCCCCACAGAGATCTTGGAATTGAAGAGCAATTTGATCTTCTTATGGAATCTTTGGGATGGAAGAACATCAGAATTGAGAAAAATGAAGATAATGCAGTAATACAACTTGGGGCAAATCGTTTCATAGCCTCTGAGGCGACCTATCACCCCTATCTAGTTATTGTTTCGGGAATTATGAAAGCATTAGGGTATTTCCTTTTTAATTCAGATGCTAGAGTAGAACAAATTCCAAGCCAATTTGAATCTCAACAATTACAAGTAATCATTCAAAAAGTTGACAATAAAATTCCTACTATACGTGCTCAAGAGATTTCTACTGAACCTAGTATAGTAACTTCACCAGCTCAAACTAAAATTGAAGGAGTTTCCGGTGTAACAATACAACCAAGTGCACCAGTTGAAGAGGAGGAGATTAAAGCAAGTTTGGACCTTGATCTAGATACAGTCTTCTCTCCGATTCTAAAAGAATTTCCAACAACAATGGTTTTACCTTTATTTCACAAAGTTTTAGCAGAAATCACAACTACTTTCTTTAGTGATATTGAAGATTCAAATGTTAAGAAAGCAAAAGAAGAATTCAACGATATACATGTTCTATTCTTAATTGAATTCCTTCTGATTAACATACGTGATTCAGAGCAAGATATCAAAGAAATCTCATCAATGATTGGTCAATATGTGACCAAAGCTTTACAAACAAAAGCAACAGATGGCCTCAATAATTACTTACCTGCGGATATTATTTCAAGTATTTCACGAAGGGTAGCTTATGTAGAATATCCAGCGAGAGCCTATTGTACTTATGCACCTGGTGAAAAATGTGTAGAAGGAAAACGCGATTTATGTGATTTTGTTCTATATATATGGGAAGGTATCTTAACAGTTTTACTTCCAGAAAGTAATTTCAAAGTTGGAGAGAGAATTCCAGCTACAAGAAGAGGTAAATTTTGTCTTGTTGAATTTCTGAGGAATGAGTGATTTTTAGAAACAAAAAACATTTGCCAATTGGAAGACAATAAATTTTATATTCACTTCTTTCTCAAGCATCTATTGACATTAGAAAAGATATATAAGAATTAAAAGGAGAATAGCCTTAAGGCGATTAGATGGGAAGAAGAGTTGTAAAAAAAGTTTATAAAAACACATATGCTCGAGGACAAAAGGACACCAAAGAATTTGAAGATAGATTCTTAGTTAGAATAGAACTAATTTCAATAAAGGTTCTAGAAGATAGAGATCTTTTAGGTAATGAATCAGAACTCTATTTTCGAATAGGGCAAAGACCAAATTATAGTGGCAGAATACCAAACAGAGGATCGATAAATCTAGAGAAAAATGAAGTGTTTCAACCACCAGAGGGTATGACACTTTATTCAGAATTTAGAAATGCACCACGCGGAGGAGTAATTCAAGTACCCTTTCATATTTTCGAAAGAGATCCTGGAAAGAATGATGATAAGATTGTAGACCATGATTTAGCAATTCCACTAGGATCATCTGATTATAAGGTAATTACGCAAAACTCAGTCAAAGTGAAGCTGAAGTTATCGGGTTTAAAAACAAAATATTAATAGGAGACACTTACTAAAATGCATTTCTCTTCATTTCTTTTTTTCTTTGTTTTTAAGGAGAAACTTTAAGCCTGTTGATAAAAGAATTGGCCACAGATTTAGATTCATAAGCAGGTTAAAAACAATAGTTTTTTGATTATCTATATCCCCAGATTCTGAAATTTTATTTCTAATACGGGGTTTATTTAGTAAAATAAAAAGTCGATCGAGATCCCTAGTAGATAATGAGTTGATATAAGACCGAATAAGTTTCATTACTTTCAAGTTTTGTTTTAACTCTTTTTTCCAGAGTTTCTGGTATTGTGAAAGATATTGTGAATTATATTTCTCAGCTGTAACAGCATCACTAGCTACCTTCCCCGCAATTTGTGCAGCGATACCTCCAAAGATTACTCCTCCTCCAGTTGTTGGTTTTGTCTGACCTGCAGCATCACCAACAACAAGTACGTTATCTGCATAGGTTTTCCTAATGTAGGAACCTAATGGAATTGCACCACTCATTCTTTTATCAATTACTGCATTTTCTAATTTCTTCTTAGCAATTGGGTGATTTTTGATAAAGGAATTTAGAAAATCACTTGCAGGGACTGTGTAAGATGCTAATCCTACCTTAGCGCTTCTGTCATTCAAAGGGATAATCCAAGCAAAAAAACCGGGTGCATATTTTTGATCTTGATAAACTTCAACAAACTCTGGATCTATATCTCTCAAATTTTTCATTATATACATAGATGAAAACACGATTGATTTCCTTGACGGTACAGGAAGGTTAACTTGTTTGTTTAGTCTTGGAAATCTCCCTTCTGCAAGTATTGTGATATTGCATTTGATACCTTGAGATGGAGCTTTCTTACCCATATTCAGAACAATAGAATTGGTCTCCCTATGAATTCCTATGATTCGGGATGAGGTTTCGACAGAAACACCTTTGTCAAGTGCTTCTTGATACAGAAACTGATTGAACTTTGCACGATTAACAACTAAGGCTGTAGGTTTTTTCTTTGAAACAGATAAAGATTGACCTGAAGGTGAAAAAATTTTTGTCCCTTTAACTTGAGCATTTTGAACGATTTCAGAAGGCAAATGACTTAGTTGTAGTTGTTCTAATCCATCTATACTTAATAAACCCGCACAGTGTTCGTGTACTCCAATCTGATCCTTAGACTCATATAAGACAACATCTTTCCCTCTTTCAGCAGCTGTTCCAGCAGCTATTAATCCAGTTGGTCCTCCTCCTATTACAACAATATCTGCTTCTCTCATGGCTTTAAGATGGATTAATAAACATTATTGAAAAATTATATGGTTAGGGAGTTGTGAAACAAAATGCATTTGAATCTTAGGCAGTATTTGTTCCAACAATTATTCTATCCCTACTAAGATTTTTTGCTGTTTTTTGATTTTCCTTTTTAATGTAGCTATCCAGTTTTTTAGAATCGAAAGTAGTATCAAATCTTGTCTGCATCTTTGTTTTCATAACAAGTAATATCTTTCCACAACTTGAGCAAATAATTTCTGTTGATGAGAAATTTAGATTACCAGCATCGAAGATTTGCATAAATTCCTTGCATCTTGAGCAATATACTGAATTTATTTCATATAACATTTTATCACCTTCTTATAACTCCTGAGGCTAAATTCCTAATACAAAATATTTCAGATTTAATTAAAAAACAAGTATTATATAGAGCGATATGTAGAGAATATGATTTATTTATAAATTCTTTATATATGAACACCATTTTTACTGATTTTTTGACACTTTGTTTGTATAAACTCTTTGCTTATCTTTTAATCGTTTTATCCGAAGAAGACCTTCATAGTACCAGCCTACGACTGTTCTATTCATATATTTCATCGCTCTTTGATGTGTAATTCCTTCATCATCTTCTCGATTGAGAACTATGTGTTTATCCGTAAAGAAAAGGACTATTTCTTCCTTTATAGTGGTTCTTTCAAAGCGAATTATGCTGCATTTCTCTTTTTCTCCTTTATCAATACGATAACGATAAGCTTTCGAACCATGAATTAGAAGGAATTCTTCAACTGATTCAATTAGTTCTCTATTGAGCATGAATTCAATTTGGCCTTCCACTTTGTTGATAGTTTGAAAATCTTGTTTTATTACAGCAATATCGACTAGTTGTTCAATTAGTTGACTCTCAATAACAGCACCTCGATCCTCAAATAATTCCCACGGTTTATTCGAAGGTGGTAAATTTATGCTGTTGTTTTTATAATAATAAACTGATTCAGTTTGAGGACTGTAGGTGATCTTAGCAACACCAGAGGGATAGACTTTTTCCTTCAAATTGGGCGTAATCTGATTTCTAGATTCATCAAAAACAGATTTGCAAGCTTTAACATAACCTTCAGTAATATCAATTTGTTCAAAACCTAAAGATTCTTCTTTATGTTTATTCTCTAAATAATTCAGGTTATTTCACCTTCAGCATTTCTTTGAAACGTTTCTTGTAAGAATAGCTTTAATTCGATTAATAAATACACAAATTTTCTAGCTATCCATGCTTTTCTCCCAATTTCCTATAAAAGAGATAGGTATCACCTACGCAATATCTACAAGTATTGAACTACAATTTCTTCAAACAAGGAAGAACTTAAAGTCCTACCATTCACCGCCTATAGAGCATTTAATCAAGAAATAACCTGAAGTACAGAATATTGTAAGTTATGTTTGAAAACATTTATATATGTCTTTATGTAGAATAACTTACAGAATATTGGAAGTTATCCAAAAATCTGTAAATAATTAACAAGGTGTCCGCAATGAAATATGAAGAAACTCTCGAAAGTTTGGATCAAGAAATCCGCAGACTTAAAGGAGAATTAAGTGATATGGAAAGAGCTAGACGATTAGTTAGAAAGAAAAAAACAGAAACCCAACTTATTTGGTGACATACGTGAATAAAAAATATACAATTAAACTTGATGATGATTCCTTTGCAGACTGGTATCCAGAATTCAAAGAAAACATGAAAGACTTTACTAATAGTCTAAAAGAATCGCTCAAAGAAATGACGGATGATCTCAAGGACGATTTATCTGACTTCCGCGAAGAAATCCAAGATTTAGTAGAGTCCAACTTTGAATCCGTCAGAGGGAGGGATTCTTATGATCATAATTAAGGTGATAAAAAATGTCAAAAGATGAAGAAATGGAAGAATTAAGGGACGAAATTGAAGAACTAAAATCTTTAATCAAAAATTTGTCCAAATCACAAGCTGAAGCTTACAAAGATTTTGATGCTTCAGCTCAAGGGGAAGAGGAAAAGGAACGAAATCTAAATGATAAAATCCAACGTGATTTAGATAGGTCTAATAGGAGAAGAGAGAGAGAGGAACATAGAGTTAGACCTGTAGTAAAACCTAGGCCGGTAGTAAAACCTAGACCTCCAAAACCTCCTAAACCACACAAACCTACCAAGCCTATGTTCTCAGAAGATGATTTCAAATTTAATTTCGATTTTGATTGGGACTCTGATGAGTTCAAAGATAAAATGAAAACTATTATGAAAAAAGTTGAGAAGGCTTCAGAAGAGGGAATAAAAACAGCTAAGAAGGTTTCAGAAAAAATTTCCAAAGATTTGCATAAATATTTGGAGAAAGAAACTGAAAAAATTACTAGAGCTGTAGAATTATCTGATAAGGATTATGCAGAAATGAAACACGATGTTGGCGAAGCACGAACAAGTATTGCTGAAGCTCAACGAGAAGTTGATGAATCTCGAAGAGGTGTTGATGAAGCTAGAAAATATGTATCTTCAATCCAACGCCGTTTAGAACATGCTTACAGAGACAATGATATCAATAAACAAGTAGAAACCGAGAGAGAACTCAATGAAGCAGAAAAAGAACTTATGGGTTCTATGTCTCATTTGAGTAGAACACGATCAGAGCTTGCTCAAACCAGAAGAGAATTTGCTAGACTTCAAAGAAGAGCAGGCAAGATACGTGCTGTTCAAAAAAGAGGTCATGGCCCTAGAGTTATCATAGGATCCAAGGACTATGATTCGGAGGGTACTATAACAGAGTATGTAGCCAGAGTTGTTAACTCTGTTGGAAAGAATTTGGAATCATCACTCCGTTCAGCTGTTGGTCAAGGAAAAAAGGGTGTTAGAAGAACTTTAAGTACTGGAAATAATGCAGAGGATACAGTTTCAATTCACACTAGTGGGGTATTAGATGTTGATGCACTTGAGAAGTTTTACGAAGATGCAGCAGAATTACTCTCAGCTTTAGGGGATAAGAACCGACTTAAGTTATTGAAGATTCTAGAAGATTCTCCCCAATATCAAAAGGAACTTTCTGAAGATACAGGATTACGTGGAGGTACTTTCAAACACCACACAGACATTCTGCAAGATGAAGGGTTCATTACTCGTGAAGCTATTAGAGGACGTTATTTAATTACTCAATTGGGAATAGAAGCTCTTAAACTTGCAGAGATGATTTATCTGCGTGAAAAGCAGTTAGAAGAAGAAATTGACATAGATATTGAGGATTAGTAAATTAAGAGGAATTTAGATGCGATTGAACATTAAAAACCGACCTTTGAAAATTACTCACAGCTTTGAATATACTTTCAATAACAAACAAGCTAAAATCTCCTTATCTAAAAATACAATTCTTCTTCCAGTTTTCGATGAGAAGAAAAACAGACAAATAGGGTTCCTACTTGAAGGACCCATTGGAATTATCGCTGATTTACTTGTTCATTCACAGGAAGGAGCAGTAGGAGAAATTGTTGAAGAAACATATTCGAATGTGCTCCTCTTTCCTGTCAAGCTACCTTTTCTTAGTCCAGACCATGTAAAAGAAATTCAACCGTTGGAAGATATTTCCCCCCATGAGGAGATAATTAAAAAATATAGAGTTCAACTTGTTCACGATGAATATATCTCCTACGAAGAAAGAGAAGGTATAATGATCCAAACCTACAAGCCTAGTTCTCTTTGGTTTATATCACAAGATTCTACTTTTCTAATAGATACAGAGGAAATAATAGGACGAAGAGGGGAAAAAAAGTTGTTTTGGCTAGTAAAGGATTCTTTTACTACAGTAAGCAATAAGGGATTAGTAAAGTCAACCAAGGATTTATTTTCTGTAAGTAAAGTTCAAAAGACTGTTCACAGAATTCTAGATACTCCCCTTGCATCAATCTTCTCTAGATTTAGTGAAATTTTTGCATCTATCTAGATTTCTTTTTTTTATAAACTGTTTTTTTCTAATTTGCTTCGAATAATTTTGGCAATCTGCTTTGAGATGATAGGAGGAACGGCTTCTCCAATCTGGTTAAACATTGCCTCAACAGAACCTGTAAAAATAAACCTATCAGGAAAACTCATCAATCTAGCTTGCTCTCTCACAGATAAGGGCCTATCCTCAAGAGGATGGATAAACCTCGATTTACCCATTATTGTTGGAGCCAAATCTTTTTCATCCAACTTAGTCCAATTTCTGTTTTCCCGTGATGCCCCCTTGAAGTAAACAGCTGCATGTCCTTTTCGAATCCCAATTCCTTCATTCTTTACCTGTTTTGCAAAAGGAATTCTAAAATGATTGGGAATATCATTTGGATAAGAAGGTGAAGGTAAATCTAGAATAACCTCTTCAACTTTTTTCTTTCTCTGAGAAACCATTTCCAGATGAACATTTGATATGAATACTCTATTCCGATAACTTGGGCAGCCAAGCTTTTCAGAAGAGAGGAAGTTGAAATGTATCTTGTTATACCCTATGGATTTAAATTCCTCTTTGATAATTTCTTTGCCTTCTGAATCTACTATTGGAACCACATTTTCGATTACAAAATAACTTGGGGAAAGGTCACCAATAATTCGTGTTGCATGAAAAATCAAATCCCCCTGAGGTGTGTCATAAAAGCGCTCTAAGGGAGACTTTCTTCTTTTGGGATTAGCGGCTGTAAAGGGTTCACAAGGAGGAGAAGCTAAAACAACATCAACATTATCATTCACTTCCTCAATTATTTCTAAACTGTGAACTGTACGTATATCTCTAATCCAGACCTTCGAATTTGGAAAGTTCTGTTTATACGTTTGGGCTGCTTTTTCTTCAATTTCTATTGCCAATTTATCTTTAAAGCCTTCTTGTACAAAACCTAAGCTGAACCCTCCTGATCCTGAAAAAAGATCTATAAATGAGAATTGTTTCTTCTTTGAAATAGGAGTCATTTTTGCAGCACAACTTCTAGAATTGGTGGGGCAGGCAGGATTTGAACCTGCGACATCCACTGTGTGATTAAATATTTAGTACTTAAATTTGTTTGCCACTCTCAATTATATATAAATAAATACAACATCTGAGAAGTTCAATAGAAAAAGGAGAATATGGGTATTTAAATTCCTTCCAATTCATTAGATCTCATAATTTAAATTGCGAAAATATGCTTTTAAATGGTAAAATATGTAAAAAGGAAGAAATGTTAATCTAAATCTTCTTCCATATAGGTTAGTTGATATTCAGGAAACTCTCGATGAACTTTCTCTTTAACTGTATTTGGGCTCAAAGGAAAAATTAGCTCTTTTGTTTCAATAGCTTCTAAGTAAAAAATATCTTCAACACTTGACCATATTTCTTTTGTTACTGCCATTCCTTTTTCTGTCAGCTCTATCTTCAAAGAAGATTGTTTTTCACTTTGTCCCCACTGATGATATGAAAGCTCAACTAAACCTTCCTCTTGTAATCTTTTGAGATCTTCATCTATATGTAAAGGAACAGGTCCTCTTTTCTCTTTCTTGAAATCATCATGAGGAAAAGCTTCTCCTAAATGCCTTTTTTCAAGGTTTTTCCAGTAATAGAATAACATTTTATTTAAATGGTATTTGTAGTGAATCTCTCCTTCCTTGAAAACACCTGGTTTAGCACAAATCAGAAATAATAAAGCCGCATCTCGTTCCAATAAACCTTTTTCATCTGTGTAGTATTTAATTTCTGCTCTGCTAACGGCAAAAGGGTCAACTCTAATCTTCTCAGTATCTTTATATTTTACAGCAGGTATATTCTTTAATAGGATTGGATTACCTCTTGAATCAACAGAATCTATTGTTACTGTTGTCTCTAGCCAGCCACTCTTCATTTTTTTCACCTCTTAATTTTACTTTAAATTACTTTCTAAACTTACAAACTTTATTCTAAATTTTTATCTACTGTCTCTTTTGATTTTATATCTCTGTTTTGGTGAACTTTGACGTATTTGTGTTATTGATAGTATTCCTTCTTCTTCTATTTTGCAAGTTACAATATACTTAACTCCATTCCATTGAACTGGTTCTACCCAGCTTTTTTTTGCCTTTCTTTCAAGCATCTTTTTTTCTACAGTAGGATTATCCAATATTCTGGCTGTAATTCTAGTAATGGTTCCAACACTATTTTTCTTATATAGTCTTGGGTCAACGTTTATATCCATGGCAAACACCCTCTGAATTTACTAGTAAATGATTTATTTACATAGATGGTTATATTATATATCTTTTTTTATGGAAGGGGGATATAGGTATTAAAATAGAAATTTTCTACAACTTCATGCCACCGATTAATCTTTTGGTTGAAATACTTTTAAAGCTTTCTGGTATAATAATACTACTTTTCGTATAAAAACCCATAGAAATTTGAACAAAATGGATACTTGTGCTTCAATTTAACAAATCTAAGAAAATTCCAAAATATGTAGCTAATATTCTTATAGCGGTTACATTCAAAATTTATATTAGTTTCTTGTTTTCTGTTTTGGTGGGGTGGCGCGGACTTGAACCGCGGATTTTCTCGGTGTGAGCGAGACATCATAACTAGGCTAGATCACCACCCCATCCTTTACACAATTTCTTATTGTTTTTTATTTTAAACCTTTATTTAGTTTAATTTTCTCTCCCTTTAAATATCATTTTGAAGATATTATTATTGAGATACTGTGGTCACACAATCAGCATATAAAAACCAAATGTATACTCCTTCCGCTCTAGATAAAGTAATGAGGAGTTATCAGGTAGTCTTGAAGTGTGTTGACCAACATCAACGAGAAGAGATTAACCAACGAATAAGACATTTAGAAGAACGACAAGATGAACTACTTTCTCCACAGTTAGTGAAACAAGCTGTTGATTTGTACAGAGAGACTCTTGAAGATAGGTTTTTCACCCGACAACTTGGTAAAAGAGTAGGAAGGAATCCTAATATAGCAGAAAGTGCCTTCCATTGGCTTCATATTGCAGTAAAAGGAAAGGTGAACAAAGAACTGAAAGTTCAAGGATTGTTCAATTTCATGTTGAAAAATCCTCAACAACTGGTAGAATGGATGATTTTTGGTCGGTCACCCTATACCGAAATTAGTTTGCATAAGTATTGGAGATTGAAAAGAAGATATATTATCAATCTCCTTACTAGTACTAGGTTACAAGCTGACTCTTATTGGAGAAAGAAAGAAAAAAGAAACTACTCTCTACAATTTTTGAAATTCAATGCCCTCCTCCCATCTTGTACTCAGCTTGATATAGTCCAAGCAATCGATGATGCACTTTTTTACTATAACCATGAGTTTTCTCTTTTGCCACAACTGAAGAAGAACCAAAAAGCGTTTCTAGAGAAACTCAAACTCTTAAAGAAAGAACAAAATACAGTTGTACCTTTTCTCACTTCGTGGATAAATAGCTCTCAAATTTCTCGTTGGAAAAGTCTCAGAACTCTCGCAGAACAACTTGCTTTAGTAATTGGGAAACCTTCTCGAAAACTCTTTTCAGCAGTGCGTTTAATTGTAGTTTTCACACTCTTTGATAATTATATTCAGAGTGTCCCTCAGTTAATCAAGGTTTTACCTCTTGAGAAAGTTGTTCCACTCCCGTTCAAACGAAAAAAGAAAGGAAGATTACCAATAAAATTACTTATGAAAAAAGATTATGTTATCGCCCGTCAAGGGAATGCTCAAGAATTGACTAAACAAATAAAACATCAAGGTTGGACAGAATTAGGATTTCCTAAGAAGGGAAAAAAGAGATTAACAGCAAAAGTTTATTTTCCTCCCAAGGTATTAGAATATATAAAAAATGGAGCATGTATTAGAGTTTTTCAAGTAAGTAGTGGAAAAGCTCCCAGTTTCAAACCTAGAGTAGATGTAGTGTTAGAAGGATCTCATGACTGTTTTCATTCCTCTGTGCTTCTTCAACGTTATCTTTCCAATATCCCTGGAAAGAAAGCAGCAATAATTGGAGTAGACATTAATCGTTTGGGTCCATATATGGTTAGATTTAATGTACCCATCCCTCTTCCTCAGGAGTTATTGTCTTTAGCAGAACAATATAAACTCCTAAGTGAAAAAGTACTGCTGGAGCTCAATCGAGGATTGGTTCGAAAACGGAAAGAGTATGATTCTCAAGGATGCTGCAAATTAAAAGGAGAACTTAATCGCGTTTACACTCGTCGTAGTAGAATCCTTCGGGAAATTACTCGACTTCTACCACATTTTCTTGCAGCAGTATTAGTTAAGAAAAATTGCAAGATATTCAAGATAGAAGATCTTACTGCTGATCCTACTGGCAAAAAAGGTGCGTTAGCTAAAGCTATTTACACCATGCCTGACAGCACGTTCATTTACAAGAAAGCTGTCTGGTTAGCTTCCTTAGAATTAGGATATGATGTGCAGTTAGAAGCTGTTCCTGCGATATTCACCAGTTTGATTCATTATGGATGTGGAGGAGTTATTACTAGACAAACTAGTCAGTATGATATTGCGCCTTGTAAGAAATGTGGACAAAAAATCAATACTCACGATAATGCTACTCAAAATATTGCTTCCCGTTCAGGTACAACCTTTCCTCATGATACTTTCCCCTCATTGCACGTGTAGGGGACCCACTTAAACGTCGGTTAGATTTCTAATAAGTTTAACCAAGTTTCATAACGTGCATGTGAGAGTGGCATCCTAGACCAAGCTAGATCACTGCCCCTAGTATTAGTTGATTAATTAATAATTATTTATTTTTTCTGATTGCTTCTTAAAATAGATATAATGCCCCCGAGGTTAACTCTAAACATCATTTTAAGGGATTCACCCACATCAGTTAGCTGAGCTCCTCAGGAGCAACTGTCGTCTACCAGGGTTGACCGTGTTTCATAGTGTAGAATGTCTCACTCTACTCAACAGGAGCCCGTATGGTAGCCTATTGCCTTTTAATTGCACTTTCTTTCCTAGTCGGCTAATGCCATCTCTAGAAAGTCCTCGATAAAGGCATTTGTACATTCTTTTAATTAGTATTGAAGTTTTTTGTCTTTCACAAAAGAAAAATAAGAAAAATTAAGTTAAAGATCTTTCACTTCTTCAACTAAATCTTGATGTTTATCGAAATATTCTCTAGAAGGTTTTAGAATATCATTCAATAGATTTGCTAGGCTCATTTTAAGATCAAACGGATGTATAGCTCCTTCGATATATTCAGCCTTAAAGGATTCATAGGATGTATATATGAGATTACCACCAAACTTTTCGTCTCTTTCAATTTTGAATTGATCAAACATATCAAAGATGATATATTGAACCATTTCTGTAATGGGGTTTCCAGTAACTTGTTTAGGAGGACACTGGGCTTTTTTGATTTTCCTTGCTACTTCTTCTTCACTATCATGTATGAAGATACAGGTATCAGGTTTAGATTTACTCATTTTAGCATCTATCTGATCAGCAAGATCTGGAACAGACTCCGCATCCATTTTCTTTCCTAGCCCTTGTAATCCTGTTATCAATGGTGTATGAATACACGATGGTTTAGTTCGTCCAAGTTTTTCAGCAGTATCACGAGCTAGCATATGTGCTTTTCTTTGATCCATTCCTCCGTATGCCAAGTCTATTTCCATATCATAGATATCAGCTACTTGCATAGCTGGATAATAGATAAAGCTAGATTCAATTTCACCTTCAGATTTTCTTCCCATTACAGGAAGTGTTCTAAGAACTCTTGTGAGGGAATTGGCTTTCGCAACTCTGATAACTTTTTCCCAGTAAGTAATTTTTTCAGCTAGTTCTGAAGCCCAAATATATTTGATGTTTGGCCCTTTTACGCCAATTGATTCAAAGGCTTTCTTAAAATATCCTCCTGCAAGTTGAATCTTTTCCATATCAGCTCCCAGTTTGTTATTAATCCAACTATGCCAATCAGCCAAGAAAATAATTACTTCGAAACCGGCTTTCATCAAATCTTTGATTTTATTACCACAAAGAATACCTGTTCCTAGATGAACGAGACCAGAAAGTTCGTATCCAATATAGGCTCTTGGTTTTTGTTTCTCTTCCAAAATCTTTCTAATTTCTTCCTCAAGGATAACTTCTTCAGTATTTTTTGTTACTAGTTTTATTCTTTCTTCAATAGACATTAACACTCACCAAAACTATTAGTGTATTTATTGAGAACATCAGCCCTAACGTAACTCTATTTAAAAAACTCTTGGTTTGAGTTAAAGATATTCCAAGGACATCATCTCATTTCTGAATTGCTTTTCAAACACATAAATCTTATGTTAAATAATAAAAAAAGAAGGAAGAATTAAATTTGTTTAAATTCAATTATCTTCAAACTAGTTGGTTTTTTAGAAATTTCTCCTTTTCTCGCACCGATTACAGTTTTAATTCCTTTTCCATTCGAACGTTCTAATAGTCTTTGAGTTATTATACCATCAATAACTAGAGTACTACCTTTTTCGATTTTTTCTAAGGATTCAAATATTTTTGCTGCTGAACTTCTGAGAATTTCTTTCTGTTTTTCATCAAAAACAATGGCTTCCAGTTTTGTTTTAACTTCTTTAACTGCATTCGTTAAGTATTCAGGCAGCTCAACTTTTCGTATTTCTCTCCTGGGAGGACGTTGACTAGTTGTAGAGCGATCGCGATCATATGTTCGAGTACTAGGACGAGAACCAGGTCGGGAACTAGGACGAGTCCCGGAACGAGAATCATATCGAGTACGTGTTGATGCCTGTGATGGTCTTCTTGTCGTTGAGGTTGGTCTAGTGGTAGAAGGTTTTCGAGTAACTTTTTGCTCAATATCTTTTACAACTTTGGTATCTTTTCTAACGATTTCAGTTTTTGCAGTTTTAGCAGGGGTTTCCTTTTTAGATATAGTTTTTGGCTTCTTCACTTCAGCAACTTTTTTGGATAATGAGAACTTCTTTAGTCTCTTTTTCTGAGGTTTTGATTTATCAAGAAACTCTTTAACTGTAGTGTCAGCATCTCGCCCAGTTAAGAAAATTGCTTTTTCTAATGGAACAGCTTCTTTCAAGGATTGTTTAGTTTCCTCTTCATTGAGGTCCTCAACTTCCTTGCCTTTAGGAGCTCGAGCTACAAATTCAACATGGGACACTTGGAGTAATTCTTTTAGAATTAAATCTCCGCCTCTGTCACCATCTAGAAAAGCTGTAACTGTTTTTTTTGCAATTAAATCAATTAATTTAGGGGGTATGCTTGTTCCATTAACTGCTACTGTGTTATCAACGCCAAATTTCAGAAGATTGATAACATCTGCTCTACCTTCAACAAGAATAGTTTTTTTCTGTCTTTCAAATCCAGGTCCAGCAGAATAACCTTCATCTCCAAGACTAACAACTTGGCTTGATTTAGAAGATTTTTTGACTTCCATACTAATTGATGATGAAAAAGGACTAACATTTTGATCCCATTGACGAATGATTTCAGAGGCACGATCAACAATAGTTTGACGCTTACTGATTCTTACATCAACAATTTCTTCTAGCTTTATACTGCAGCTGCAAGGTCCTACTCTATCAACAGTTTCGAGAGTAGCTGCTAAAATTGCAGTTTCCATGCGGGATAAGCTTGAAGGGATGATTATTTGTCCAGTAGTTTTTCCTTTTTTGCTACTAAGTTCTACATGAATTCTTCCTATTCTTCCAGTTTTTTGGAGTTCGCGAATATCGAGATTCTCACTCAAAAGCCCATCAGTTTGTCCATAAATCCCTCCAATTATGTCAGGCTTCTCAACGACTCCATCAATTTCAAAAGATGCTTTTATTTCATATTTTGTTGTTGAAGCATCTGTTTTTGCACCCATTTAGTTTCACCTATTATTTTACTTTGTTGCATAGTTGCATAAGATTACAAGAAAAAGATGGATTCTTACTGTCCCTTACCCTACTATCGTTATATCTCAAACTCATTGAGAGTTTTTTCTGACATATGTAATACACTTTTATGTGATAATGATATGACTTGGAAGTCATTTAATATATGATCGTGATAGGATGTGTGAGTTTAAATCCATCCAAGTTTTCTTGCAAACTTGAACTCACATTATTATTGCAGGTGTATTTCTTACCTGTAATTTCTAAGTGTTGAACTATTTGTTCTTCAGTTCAAGTCAACATAAGAGTGTTAGAATTAAAAAAGTTCCCATATAACACAAACCTCCTACATAAAACTTTCAAGAGTTTAATTATAAACAAGGTTATGAGGATATTTTTGCTTAAGTTTAAATAAGTTCAAATGGAGTCATATAATGTAGAAAAATGAGCTTAGGATTATATATTGGATTAGGAGTAGGATTTGGGGGCTTACTCATAATAGTTATTGTAATTATTTTATTAAAGAGTAAGAGGAAGGAAAAAAATCCCCTGATTTCTAGATCTAAAGATACCATTGTTATGATTAATCAAAGAATTTTATCAATGAATTCTCGAATACAGAAGTTTGATGAAGAAATTACTAAATTAGTAGCAGTCAAAGAAGAAGGGGACATTTCTCTTCTTGATAATAGTATTTCATTTGATGACATACCTCATGAAATTGAAACCAATAAAACTGCTATTAATGGATATATTGCTGATATTAAAAATCTTGAGGACTACAAGAAAGAAATAGAAGAAATTTTGTTGAAAAAAGATGAAAATGAATGGGATGAATTAGAATCACTTCTGAGTCAAACAAAGGAAAAAATGAAATATAGATTCGTTTAGCAATAATCCTTAAACTAGAAGCATAAATAACTTTTGCGATTAATAGAAATGCTTTTATTCGAATGTTAGGAGCAAAGAACAGAATAATTGAGGTGAGCTTTAATGCCAGTTACAAATCCGGAATACAGAGCTATCGCACGATCACATATTATGGAAAAGAAAGTTTGTCGAAAGTGTTATGCAACTAATCCAGTAACCGCTACAAAATGCCGCAAATGCAGATCGAAAGAGCTCAGAATGAAAAGATCCAATAAGAAATAGATACAATTCAGGCACTCAATTCTGAAATAAATCTTCAGACTGTGTTGTCATAAGATTTAAATGCAATTTATAATCTTTGTAGATAAATCAAGTACAAAAGTCGGAAATACTTTGATTCATTTAATGTGATATACTAATGAGCACTGAAAACGAAGAAATTAGCCTTGATGAAAAGAGAACAAATCTTACTTCTCTTAGACTAAGACGAAAAGAGCTAATTGACAAACTTCATGAGCTGAACAATAGACGAAATGAATTGCGCAGTCAGAGAGACAAAAATAACAAATTAGCTAGAGAACTCTTTAATGAAGCTCGCACAGCAAAAGAGAAGAGAGATCAGATCAATGAAGAGGTCCAAGTTCGTAAGCAGATGCGAGATATTTTACGTGAAGATGCTGATAAAATCGGGAAAAGAATTGTAGAATTAGGTTCCCAAATGAAAAATATAAGTGTTCCTAAAAACCGACGTGTGGGCGATAGAATTCGCAAACTTGAAAGACAACTTGAAACAACACCATTTTTAACCAAAGAGATGGAAAAACAAACACTTACTCAACTTGAAGAGCTGAGTTCAGAGTTTGAAAAACTAGAACAATTTAAAGATTTAAGAAGTGAGTTTCGAGACATTAAGAACAAGTTAAGACACATGCAAACTGAAATCAAAACTTATCATACTAGTGTTACAACCTTAGCTCAAGAATCACAAATTCATCAAGAAAAACTGATTGATGCTACAAAAAAGGCTAGGAAAGTCAAAGTAGAAGCTGATGGATCTCATGCTGAAGTTATTGCTTTAAGTTCTTCTATCAGTGGAATAAGAAAAGAACTTGATGGCCTAACAGGTGAGGTTAAGAAACTATCAAATGAACTTGGAGCCGAAATTCAAGCTGCAAGAAAAGCTAGAAAATCAGATGCTAAGAGAGTCAGAGAACAAAGACTTGATACCAAAGCTGAAGAAATATTAGTTAAATATAAAGATGGTTCCTCATTAACTTTGGATGAGTTTAAAGTTCTCATGGAGAGAGGATTAATCTAATTTTATACTCAGATTTTATTCTTATTTAAAATCTAGTAACTCACTCGGCAATACGCATTATTCACAAGTCTTAAAACAATGATATGTGACTATAATAAAATCAATAATTGGTGTTCTCTAAGTGAAACTACCTATTTGTCTTATCGATGCACAGACTAATACATTATGTAGAAAATGTAAACAACTTTACAGAGACGGAAAAATTTCGGATATTGACATTGAAATTTCAAAGATTATAATTGATGCATCCAAATCAAACAAAAATCTGAAAAATATCTCTTTCTACTCATCATATGAACTCTCAGAAGTTGTCATAATAATAACAAGAAAACAAGATATTGCTATTTTATCCTCTCCTGATATATTTGACAAAATAAAGCAAAACACACACAAAGAAATTCGCTTTCTTGAAAAAACAAATGATCCTAAAAAATTAATAGAAAGTTTATTAGATCCAATTCCAATAATCAATGTGTCAACTTTATATATTCCACCTTTCAGTGATAAAGAATACAAAATTGAAATAAAAAAGCAGTTTAAGGATAAACTTCCCATACCTGAAGAAATCATTGTTCAAACAGTCACTTCTGTTTTGGGCACAGAAGCTTACATTGAATTTGTATAATATGCAGCAGAAAAAAAGAGCAAAATGAGAGTATTAAATGAAATTAGGATTTTTCCCACTTAAACAAAAAAAATTTGTTTTTGAAATATAAATCGTTAATATTTTATACTTAAATTATATACGTCATTCGCATGAGTTTTAAGTACAAGCAAGTTATAGCTGTTCGAACTGATTTGAAAATGTCTAAAGGAAAAACAGCTGTTCAAGTAGCCCACGGGTCAGTATCTGCTTACGTAAAAACTAAAAAATATTATCCTGATTGGGCGGATAATTGGTTAAGAGAAGGACAAAAGAAAATCACTGTTAAAGTAAGTTCTCAAGAAGACATACACAAATTAGCAGAACTAGCGAGAGAATCAGATTTGCCATATGCAATAATCAATGATGCTGGGCTCACACAATTACCACCAGGTACAACAACAGTAATTAGTATTGGTCCTTCAAGACAAGAGCTTATTGATAAAATATCAGCTGATTTATCATTACTTTAGGCTGAAACAAGGAGTGCAGAATCTTGAACTCTGATTACTTACTTGTTCCAACAATAACAAGGAAGGAAGGAATAAACGGCAAGATTAAACAACGGTCTGAAGATTTCATTGTAAGCGAAAAAATTGATGAAACTAACACACTAGATCCTAGAATTGGAACTTATAAACTTCCTGGAAAAAAAGGATTATTCCTCCATTTTGTTCTTATAAAAGACAATATTGATACTTCTGCAGCTTTAGATTGGATAGCTAATTTATGGAAAGTCCAGCGCAATGATTTGAGTATCGCAGGAACAAAAGATAAACGAGCATTTACTGCACAAAGAGTTTCTCTATGGGGGGTGAAGAAAAAATATGAGGAAGGAAAACTGAAAGAAATCAACCTTCCCAAAATCAAAACAAAATCACCGTGTTTTAGGATTAATGAGATTAGACTCGGAGATTTATGGGGAAATGCATTTCACATCTCCATTAGAGATATTCTTACGGATTTGACACAAACTAAAATTAAACTAGAAGATAAAATTAGTGAAATTAGTGACTTAGGGCATCTACTGAATAGTTTTGGACAACAAAGATTTGGAACAATCAGACCAATAACCCATTTAGTTGGTGAAAAGCTAATATTAGGGGATATTAAGGAGGCACTGAGAATTTATATTGGAAAATGCTTTGAGAGTGAATCTCAAGAAGCACTTGAAGCAAGAAGATTGTATTGGGAAACAGATAATCCTCAAGAAGTTCTTAGGATTATCCCAGAACAGATGCATATTGAAAGGAAAATGCTAAGAGAACTTCAAAATCATAAAAACCATAAACAAGCCTTTTTTTCTCTACCACTGCAATTCCAAAAACTGTTCATTCATGCTTATCAATCTTATATTTTCAATAAGTATCTGAAAATCAGATATGAAGAATACTCAAAAAATCTCAGTGAGCCTATAGATGGAGAAAAAGTTGTTAATAATACTGTATCAGCTCCTCTAATTGGCAGTAAAACTGAATTATCGGGACAAACAGAGGAGATTCATTCTAAAATTCTTAAACATGAAGAAGTTTCTATACAAGACTTCAATAAACCCTTAGTAATGAAATTAGGTGGAAGGGGGTCATATCGAGCACTAGGAATGAAAGTATACAACCTGAAAATCGATGAAATTTCAGAAGATGAGATGAATACAGGAAAAACTAAGGCAATCTTAAGTTTTGAATTAAGAAAGGGTTCATATGCAACAGAAGTTTTAAAGGAAATAATTAGGTAAGCGAGCTTCGAAAACATCTGAGGATTCTGAAGAAGTTCATTCAGTTTTTCTAATCATTAGAAATGCATCAGAATGATCTTGATAGTATTTTCTAATTCGTGATACAATCTCAAATCCTAGTTCTTCATATAACTTAATGGCACCAGCATTATCAACACTAACCTCTAGTTTTGTGTTAGTATGCCCTAATAGAGAGGATCGCTCAAGAAAATGTAATAGAATTTTCTTCCCAAAACCCATTCCGCGATAATTTTCTAGAATAGCTATCGAAAATATGTGCGTTTGTTTTTCAACGGGAATGTATCCTCCCAGCAAAAACCCTACTATTTCCTGATCACATTCAATTACAAAACACAATTCTGGAGCACCAAAATAAATATTATGAATTAGAACCTCACCAAATGGATATGGAAAACTCTTTCTTTCTATTTCGTATACCTTTAAGATATCATCCTCTCTCATGTGTCTTATGTGGGAAGAATTTTCATTCATTTTTATCACAGATTTTTTCTGTTGTACAACAAATCAAGATTAAACTTAGGGAAATTCTATGTTTTTATTGAATTGATTTAATTAGTTTTTTTACTTTTCTGAATAACCTTTTCAGAAACAAGTTTTAAAATGGGCATGTTGTAGTATTCATATTCATAGATATATTGAGATGAAGAATTTGAGTAAAAAAAGAGCTGCGGATTATGAAAGAGTATTGGTGAATAGATTCTGGAAATATGGGTTTGCAGTTATGAGGGCCCCTTCTTCATCAGGAACAAGTAAAATGCCTAGACCTGACGTTTTCGCAGGTTCTGCTGAAAAGGGAATGTTATTGGCTATTGAAATCAAAACAAGTCGTCAAGAAGTTTTTTATATCCAAGAGGAACAAATTCAAGGTTTAGTAGAGTTTTCAGACAGACTAGGAGCTGAACCATATGTTGCTGTCAAATTCGTTGGTAAGCGAATGGATTTCATCTTTCTATCTGTACCAGAATCTTTAACTCAAAGCAAGGGTGGTAGCTATCGAATAACTGTTGAAAATCTTAAATCAAAAGGAATAGATTTCTACTCTCTTATATGTGAAGAAGAGTATAAAGATCAAAAATAGAGAAAATATGAAATAGTGGGTTTAGAAACAATTTGAAGTTGATAATGAAATGAAGATACTAAAAAAAGACTATAAGCATGGAATAATTGAACTTATCCCTGAAAACATTGATGACTTATATGGTATCTATAGAATCTTAAAGCAAGGTGATAAGGTCAGAGCTTCCACATCTAGAAGATTGAGAAGAAAGGATGATGGGGTAAGAGCTGATACTGGTGAAAGAGTCAAAATGACACTTGAAGTAGAAGTAGAAGAACTTGCATTTCATGGTTTTGGAGATAATTTAAGATTCAAGGGGACAGTAATTGATGGTCCTGATGATCTAATATCTCTAGGAAGTTATCATACTATTTCATTATCTTTGATGGAAAAAGTTCGCATTGTAAAGGCAGATTGGACCCCTATGGAGAAAAAAGTTATAGAGGATATAGAAAGGGCATCAATGTTAGCTAAACTTATAATTGTGACAATCGAAGATAGTAGCGTCTGTATTGCTCTAGTTACACAATTTTCAACTAAAATTATTTCTGAATTTAGTTCTCCAGTCTCAAGGAAATTTAGTGATGTTAAACAACATTCTAGTGAAATGGGTCAGTTCTTTGCTGATGTTCTTCAATTAATACAAGATACAGTCAAACAATATGAATCACAAGTCATAATTCTGGCAGGTCCAGGATTTACTCCTGAAAACTTCTATGAATTTATTAAAACTAGAGATCAAATTCTGTTCGAGAAAGTTACCCGAGTCCATGTAAGTACAGGAGGTAGAGTTGGCTTAAAGGAAGTACTTTCCACAAAACTCCCAGAAAAAATTGCTAACGAACAACGAGTTGCTTATGAAACCAGATTAATTGACGAAGTACTGAAAAGATTAGGCCAGGATACAGGAACTGTAACTTATGGACTAGATAATGTGAAGAGAGCTTTAGATATGGGGGCAATTGAAACTTTACTTATTAGTGATGATCAAATCAGCATAGAGGATCTTGAAAAAAGAAGAGTTATTGATGAAATGGTTGATACCAATTCACAGAAGCGAGGAAAAACTGTTATTATGTCAATTAATCATGAATCCGGAGAACAGCTTTCTAAATTAGGTGGGTTAGCAGCTCTTCTCAGATACCAGCTACGAGATTGATTATATCACAATGGTTCTAAGTAAGTAATAATACCTTCTGGATAAGGATATTGGTGAATAATTTCAATACTCGAAATGACTTCAGCAAACTTTGTCTTTAGCTCGTCACTTATCCGTTTTGTATCCAGCCAGTTCAGAAATATAGTATTGGTTTTTTCGTCTATATCATAATCTTCTTCTCCGAAACCATATTCTGAATTAAGTGATTTTATAATCAAATTGATAGAATTGATATTATCAACTACGATTTTAGCTCGAACTATAAGCCCGTCTTCTGTAATATCATCAAAATATTTAGAATAGTTGTTAGCTCTTCGTACTAGTCTGTTTTTAAGCTGTGTTTTATCCTTATATCTTGAAGAACAATAATGAATAGAAGTTGGGGATTTTTTGAATTTTTGTAAAATATCCATTGCTAATTCTTTACTGCCTTTTACTGCAGCGCTTACACTATCTTTTGCAATATAATTCATTTTAGTAAGAATTTCAACATTGGCATCTGTTATCTCTAACTCATTTAGGTTAACAAAATCTAGATTAATATCAATTGCGAAATTTATTATTTCAATAATTTTTTGTCTCTGATCAGGAATTACAGGAATTTCTATTCCCACTCCCCAATCAAAAGATTTAGCAATTTTTAATGATTCTTTTATCTTCTCAGAAAGAATCAAACGTGGTGGGTGAAATCTTATTTCATCCAACCCTGAACTGAAAAGAATTTTCATTTGACTAGAACTAAGAGAATGGGAAGTATAAAGATGACAATGGAAATCTGTTCCAAAATGCTTTTTGAATTCACTTATGTATTCATTTACCCTTTCAAGAGTTATAGCAGGATCACCCCCTGTGATTCCAGCTCCTAAAGCTGACATAATCTCTGCTTCCGCTATTGCTTGAGTAATTGAAGTGATTTGTTGTTCATTTGCGAAAATTATATCCTGTCTTCTTTCTTTCATTATAGGACAGTAAAAGCAATTTGAATGACATACTCCTGTAACATATAAGACTAATTTTGCCCCTAAAGAACAAAGTTGGCATCCTTTGGTTGGTTTTCCTACAATCTTATTTTCATGCCATTTAGAGATTTTTCTCATCTTGAAAAAGGAAAAACGGCATAATAAAAAGTATCAGTTTTGGTAGAAGTTTGCTATTTAATTCTGAAAGAACAGTTTTTTATAACTAAACAATCAACCATAGCGAAAGGGTCAATTATGCTTACAACTTTCCAAATTGTTCTTTTTGTTATAATGGGTTTTTTGTTCCTGTCCTATTTAGCCAGAGTCTTGAATTTACAAAAATATGGCATACACATATTACCTATTGGAATAATATTCAGAACAGAGTTTTTCAATAAAATATTGGAAAAGATGGGAGAGAAAGGAAAAAGATTTTGGAAAATCCTTTATGATATTGGTAAGATATTAACAGGAATTATTACTCTAGGATTACTTGGATTCTTTATAGTGAACCCATTCTTAATTATATTCAATTCACCTGCTGGTTTAGGTCTCCAGCTTATAATTCCTGGCGTAACAATAGATTTCAAAATGGCTTTGTTGTTCATTTTACCAATATTATTAGTTCTTATTCCTCATGAAATAGCTCATGCAGTGATGGCACATAGAGAAGGAATTAAGATTAAATCTTCAGGAATTTTTATTGTGCTTGTATTCTTCGGAGGGTTTGTTGAGCTAGTTAGAGAACAGGTTGAGAAAGCTAATCTGAAAAGCAAGATCAGAGTCTTTCTTAATGGGTCTGCTATTAATGCAGTTTTTTCAGTCTTTTTTGTAGCATTATACCTTTTATCACCACTAATAGTATCTATAGGTTACGCTGATCCTAGCGGAGCACTAATCACCAATGTATATGATGATTACCCAGCTGATATGGTTGGAATAGTTCGAGGAGATGTTATCACAACCATTGGAGCTTATAATTCCTCAACACAACAGGTCATCTATTATCAGATAAATAATGTAAAAGATTACCATAAAGCTCTTGCAGAGAATTTAGGAATTGGCATGTTTTTCATAAGCTTACTCGATAAACCTACGAGAGCTCTTATCCCTACAACAGACAATCCATCTTCCAATAAAAATAGTACAGATAGAATTTTCTTTGGTATAAACATTTACAATTATCATCCTCCTAAATCTGGAAGACAATCAATTTGGTTCCCCTATTACTGGAATATGCAAATTTTATATACATTAAATATTGGTATAATGGCTGTATTTTTGAATACTTTGCCCTTATTTTTGACAGATGGGGATAAGATTTTGCAAGCTTATCTTATGAACAAATATCCTGATAAACCTAAAGGGAAAAAGTTGTTAAATGTTGCAAGAATTATTTCTATTTGTTTAATAGCTGCGAATCTCATACTATCAATGGTATTTTAGGTGAAAACTATGAAATGCACTCTTTGTGGAGAACAAACAGTTTATGTTCGGCAGTACGATAAGTTAGCTCTTTGCATTAGACATTTCAATGAACAAATGAGAAAACGAGTTCAGAAGACCATTACCCGATATAAGATGTTGGGAAGAGAAGATAGGAT
This sequence comes from Candidatus Heimdallarchaeota archaeon, assembly GCA_019057375.1. Lineage (GTDB taxonomy): Archaea > Asgardarchaeota > Heimdallarchaeia > Heimdallarchaeales > Heimdallarchaeaceae > UBA460. The sequence continues at coordinate 78,117 of DXJF01000045.1, read as the reverse complement.
TGCCATAGGTGTTTCAGGGGGTAAGGATAGTATAGCTCTTTTAGATATTATGTCTAGAATTGAGAAAGATTTTCCTGAAAGTAATCTTGTAGCTATAATTATTGATGAAGGCATAGAAAACTATCGTGATGAAGGTTTGCACTTTGCTAAAATGAATGTTGAAAGACTAAATATTGAACATCATGTGTTCTCCTTCAAACATGATTTTGGTTATGATCTTGATAATATCATCAAGATTTTGGGCGAGAGAGGAAAAGATAGAGAGTATGGTGCTTGTTCATATTGTGGTATTCTAAGAAGAAAAATTCTGAACAAAGCTGCAAAAGAAGTAGGGGCAGATGTCTTACTAACCGGGCATAATCTTGAGGATGAAGCTGAAACTGTACTTCTTAATATTATCAGAGGAGATATTCAAAGATTAGTAAGGTTAGATCCAAAACCAAGAAAAATACATCGCAGTTTAGTTCCTAGAGCAAAACCTTTTCGCACAACTCCTCAAGCTGAGATAGTTATGTATTGTTATCTAAATGACTTAGAATATCAGGAAATCCCTTGCCCTTATGCAGTTGAAGCATATAGAGGAGATGTTAGAGATTTTATTTTTAAAACTCAAGAAAAGCAACCCATGCTATCCTTCAATATTGTAAGGGGTTTAGATAAGTTATTGAAAATGATTAGTGATAGTCCAACAAGTAAAAAAATGCAGGATTGTATGAAATGCGGTGAAGCAACTGCCAGTGACTTATGTAGGAGTTGTTGGTTGAAGGATAAAGTTCAATCCATTAAAGAACTAAAATAATTTTCACCTTTTCTGAAGTATAACAACAAGAAAAAGAAATATAAACTGAATCTTTTTCCGTACTATAGTTACTCAAACTATTGTTTATGAGGAAATCAAAATGAGTGAGACATTAAAAAATCTAGCTAAAGCATTCATTGGAGAAAGTCAAGCAAGAAACCGATACACCATGTATGCAAAAATTGCACGTAAAGAGGGATATGAGCAAATCGCAAATCTATTCCTTATAACAGCTGATAACGAAAGAGAACATGCCAAATGGAACTTCCGTATGATTCAAGAAGTTAAAAAGAAACTAAAATTCTCAGAAGAGGTTATTTCAGTCGATGCTGAAGCACCATTGGTTTTAGATAACACCATTGCTAATCTTAAAGCTGCCATTGCTGGGGAACATTATGAGTATGAAACTATGTACCCCGAATTTGCTGATGTTGCAGATAAGGAAGGTTTTTCAAAAATAGCAGATAGATTAAGAGCTATTGGTGACGCAGAAAAGCATCATGAAGAACGCTACATGAAGCTTTTAGCACAAATTGAAGGTAAAACTGTTTTCAAAAAAGCTGAGAAGGTTACATGGGTTTGTCAGAAATGTGGTCACGTTCACGAAGGAGAACATCCACCAGACAATTGTCCAAGTTGCAGCCATCCAAGCAAATACTATGAAATTTTATGTGAAACTTATTAGTTTCACTGCTAATTTTTTTCATTCCAAAAACATCTTCTGTAAATATGTTGAAAGTTGAATGCGGTCATCAAGTACTAATTGCTGTTTGCTCTCAAACTTTGGTAGTAGGTTCCTCCAAACTTCAGAATAGCTCTGGACTTCACTTACTAATTTTCGAAATTTTCTTGATGCTAAAAAGGACTTTCCAATAAAAATATAACTGAAAATGAAAGTTCCATGTTTCACTTTGATAATAGTATAACCATTGTATTTAACTCTCTCAAATATCGGCATAGCACATTCATGTTTGATTTCTTCATTTTGAATTTTTGATATAATGGAGCCTATTTGGTTAGTATCAAAGGAATCTTCGTTAAGAATTTCTGAAAATAAAATAGTACCTTCTTGACCTAATATGAGAAATGCATTTGGTTTTTCCTTTTCTTTTTTAACATCCTTGTAGATTAATTTGTTCCTAACTAGATCATACAGTAAATCTTCGATATGCGTTAGTTCCAATCTTTCAGAGAGATCAGGGAGCAACAAAGAAGCATTTCCCCATTGATCAAGGTTTTCGATAATTTTGTCATGGGCATTAGAAATCAAATTAGCAAGTCTATGGATTCCTTTTTCCTCTGCTATTTTTTGTGCATCATTCAATAATAGCTTGGCTTCATCTATTTCTAATTCAAGCAAAGAAAGTTGAGATTCGAATAATAAAGCCTCAGCAAGAATAACGTAAGAATCTTGCTCTCTAGCTAACTTTTCTAAATCATTAATCTTCAATTTGATATAACTTAAAATTTCAAAATCGTTTGACTTTATTAATTTATTAAAGTACAAATCACACAAATGAAATAGAGCTATCTTATTCATTTCATTATGAATGAGAGAATCATATGCAACTTCATTGAGTAGATCAACTATTTCATTTAAATCATTTTCATATGAAATTGCTTTAAGAATAATCGCTTTACTTAATTTGTAGATTTTATGACTAAGGTGTTGCTTTCTGTAACTCTGGAAATCAGATATTTCTTTTATTTTTTCTAGATTTTCTTTAGCTTTTTTAAACTTATTTTGTTCTAGTAAAACGAGAATCAATCGAAAAAGTATCCAAGAATATCTCCGATGGTGTGAGTTTCCTGTTTCTAGAAGCATTTGAGTACACTTAGTATAATATTCTACAGCTTCATCTAAATCGTGTTTTTGCCAGTGTATGAGACCGATATCCCCAAGAATAAATGATAACGCGTATGCTGATTCCATTTTTTCAGCAAAAGGTAGACTTTTCATTAAATAGTCAAGCGATGTTTCTAATTCACCCATGTCAAGATAAATTGTTCCCAAGCTTGATAAACAACCCATTTTTTGTTCAAAAACATCAAATTCCTCAGCAAGTTCTAAGCAAATTTCAAACTGCGTGATAGCTTGGGAATATTTTCCATACCACTGATAAAGACAAGCTAACTCATACTGAATATTTACTCTTCCATAATCCCATTCTATTTCTTCTACTATTTTTAATGCTTGAGTCAACTTCTCCAACAGAAAATCAAAACCATCTCTCCACCCCTTACAGTGACCTAGTAGTATGGCTTTCCTTTTGAGGTATTCTGGTGTTTCTTGATTGTTAATTGAATCAAGGGTTTTTTGGGCTAATTCTAAATACTCGACTCCAACGTTAAGATTTCCAGTCATACATAAAGATCTACCAAGATGAAATGCTGAATCAATAATAAGGAATTCATTACCAATTTCCACACTGTTTTTAACAGCTTTTTCACCAAATTCTATTGCCTTAGTAAATGGTTGAAAAATACTATACAATTGTGCTTTTAATCTATAACAAAAGACTCTATCCTCAGACGTTACATCTCTTCTTTGTTCTATAAAATCTATTTCTTGTAGTGCCTCATGATATCTACCAGTAAGAAACATATTCTCAATTGCTTCAAATTTCTCGTCTGAAACATTTTTCATTATTGGCACTTCTATGAAATTATAAATCCTTTCAAGAAGAGAATAGTCATTAATAGGTTTTTCGGGAAAATAGTAGACAACTGAGCCGATCATAGCGACCTGTTGTTCGACACCATTTTAGAAGCCGTTTCTTAACCATAAGCTCCACGCCGCTTGCTATGGGCACCACATATCAGTCTTAGAGCTGCTTACTTCCGTACCTGGCCCATTTTGACTTCAACCTTTCTAACGATTTCCTCCGAAATCGCCTCCAGTGTACACAGTCTCATAGGGCAGCGCTTCAACGCTATCCGATTAAGGCGTATCAACCTCAACGAAGCCTCAGCAACAGCATTCACCCCAGCATATAGAGCGCTTCTGGTACAAGGACGCCCTAGGTCCCCGGCTAGTCGTTGCTATCGACTCAGTTTCTAGTAAGCAAAAGAGGTAAGACCAATTTAAACATTGCTATTTTTGGTTAATATGTCAATTTGATTTATTTACCTAAAGAAGAACTTATGAACAGCTATTTTGGTTTAGCATTAATGTCTGAATCAGCAGATGAACAATTTACTCAAGAATTTATTCAAGCTATCGATGAATTTCTAAAAGAGGCTATGAAATTAGCAATTATTGGAGTTGGAAATGAAGATAACGGAGATGATGCAGTTGGATTGTATGTTCTTTCTATTCTTCAAGAAGCAAACCTTCCAGAGTGGGTAACAAATTTCTATTGTGAAAACGTTCCAGAACATTTTCTTGGGAAATTTAGAAGACTAGAACCAGACAGAATCATAATTTTGGATGCTGCAGATATGAAAGAAATACCTGGAGCTATTGCAATTTTTCCTAAAGAAGCTGTTTCTAGTGGCTTTCATCTTTCTACTCACACATTGTCTTTAACAATGCTTGAAGAGTTTCTCAAACCAGCTGTTCCAGATCTAATTACAATGTATGTGGGAATACAACCAAAGGATCTATATTTTGACACCCCACTATCTGAGGAATGCAAAGTTGCAGCTGAGGAATTTGCAGAGTTATTGATAGAAAGAATTAATCTCGCAGATAATGAAAAAACAAATTAAGTTCAGCGTTCTTTATTGGTTTGCAGTTTAAGTTAGGTTTTTAATAAGAAAACACAAAAATATAGTATGAAGAAGCTAAGTATTATCATCTTTATGTTTATCACAACACTATTTTTCGTAACTTTACCTAATACTACTCAAACATATGCAGGATGGGAAACGGATACTATAGGTGATGCTTCTCAATCTTATTTTGACATAATAAACATGACCATTTCTAAAACAGATTTACAACTTACTTTAGCTGAGGAACCTTACTATAAAGATAGTGGTGTAAATAATTGGCGATTTTACAATATTTGGATTGATACAAGTATGCACGATACCAATCCTGATACAGAGACTTGGAGTACAGATTTCTATGAGTATGTAGCACATTTTGATTGTCGCAGGAATGGTGACCACTGGATAAATAATTCATATATCAGCGCTTTTCGTTATTACCTTACATCAGATGGTAGCGCAAAAGTTGAAGGTACTTTTTATTGGGATGGAAATAACTGGGTTGGATCTAATCCCAATCTAGATGTTGTGGTTATTTCAGGAAATGACATTACCTTTGATATTGATGGAGCAATTCATAGAGAACAACCTTTAGGAACTAGTTATATTATCCAAGGTGTCGCTAATACATCTAATTCTACAACTGTTGACATCGCACCAAACAATGGTTGGGTTGATGAATTTGATAACATGTGCATTTGTGAAATACCACAAACTACTGGAACACCCTACTCAAGTATTGCATTAATATTTGGCTTAGCATTCTTAGGAATGATAGGTTCAAGCGTCAAAGCATATAGAAAAAAATAGGAAATTAAAATCAAATTTCCTTTTTTACTATTCTTTCTTTTATATTCTTAGACTTAGACTAATGGCACAAAAACTAATATAACTGTCTGAAGGTTTAATTTTTTTATAAAAAAAGCTATTAAACAAAGGTGAGATATTTTGAATCAACAAGCTTTTAGAGAGTATTTATTGAAAAATAATTCCAAGGAAGAACGAGTATCAACATTTATTGATAGATTACTAGAGCTACAAGAATTTCTTAAGAAAGAGGGTAGTGATATTGATTCAATACCTGAGGGGAAAATAATTGAGTATACAGAGTCTTTAGTAAACAAAAACGAAGATACAATTCTAAATTTGTTAAGAGCTATAATTAATTATGCAAATTTCTTAAAAAAATATGATTACATCATCGAGGTCATTGACATAGTTGAAGGTTACAATGCAATGGACAATCTTTATACAAGAATAGCAGAGCACTTTGATGAAAAAATAAGAGATGAGATATTTAAAGACCTCACAATTCCTGTTCTGGGAGTTCATCCAGATGAAAAGCCAGAGTTTACAAAAAAAATAATGAGAAGAATGGAAGAAAGAATAGGAGAAGAAAAAACAGTAGAGATATTATCACCATGTTTACATGGAAGACCACTTGAACCAATTAAGAAAGACAGAGAAGATTTCTTGAGAATTGGTGATATTGATGAATTCCTGAAAATAAAGAAACAAGAATTTGTTGAAAGACTAGAAAAACATGCAGAAGAGGGAACATTAGAATATGCTCAATATGTCAATGATGAAGTTGTCAACTATGTAAAAAATAGTAGAACTATTACTCCAGGAATAAGGAAAGAAAATAAAATAATTGTTACAAAAATACCTTATCAGATGGAAAGATTTCTCAATACTGAAGATGAAAGAATGAAAAGATACTACAGTTGCTATTGCGCATGGGTGCGAGGAGCAATTAAAAAGGGAGATGAAAAGGAAATTTCTTCTAACTTCTGTAATTGTAGTGCAGGATTCTTTAAACAATATTGGGACATAGTTTTTGACCAACCAGTTAAAGTTGAACCTATTGAAACACCTCTTACTGGTGCTTTAGAGTGTAAGTTTACGGTAAATATTCCAGAGGAATACCAGAAAATATAGACTAATGTAAGAAGTTGAAACTTTATTCACACATTTTTTGTATTTTCTTAGCAAATTTCTTAGCATTCTCTATGTCATTTTCATCAGGATGTTTTTTGATAACTTCAGAATATATAGCCCATTGTTCCTCTTCAGTAACAATCTGATCATGAATGAATTTCTCTATAGGTGGAGAAGGTATTCCCATACAATTGAAGAACCCTAGGAATTTGATTTTGTTATTGTGAGCAAAACTCTCGAAGGATTTTATACATCTTCCAGCCCATTTGTCATACATGCTTTTTTCATATTCTCCCTTATCAGGAGTATAAGAGGCATGAGTAACAAAACCAGCAAGTTTAAACTCCGAGGAAGAGGGCGTTTTTTCAAATAGTTGCAAAACAGGATGAGCTAAATCAGAGTCATGACATGCAGAACCTAAGAAAACTAAATCATAATTTGCAAAATTCTTTAGTGATATGTCATTCATATCTTTCAAGTGAACCTCATGATCTTCTGATGAAGTTTCATAAATTGCTTCAGCAATTTTCCTAGTATTCCCTGTCACACTATAATATGTTACTAAAATTTTCATGAATGACTTAAGAATTAACCAGTTATTTAAAATTAGCCATTTTTTGAGCCTGATATTACATCCTTTAAGAGAAAAAGTAAATATATTATGATTTGAAAAATAGAACTATTAAAATCTGATTTTCTGAGTTATTTTTTTCCTTGTCTTCTTGATTTTTTTAGCCATAATACAATTATTATCATAGCTAGATTTGTGAATAGAAATGAAGAATGTGATTTACTTGTATCTTCTAGAGTCTTAAATGATAACCATTCTAGTGCATTGTAAAGTAAAGGCCAATCTGACCCTTCATCAGGAAGTTCGTCAAAAGGTTCATAACCATCTCTGTTGCTATCTTCCTCTACTTCTGCATGCGGACTTATTAGAAAAACCCTTCCTTGCCCATATGTGGTAGCAGCTATTGCATTTTGCTCAGTTAAATCATATGTACCTAAGATAGATATATCCTGCTCTGCATCCGCATGAAGAACAAAGTATGGACCACCAATATAGATAATTTGCATGGTGTCTGGAAGGTTGCTGGTAATAGGGTGGTTATGATTGATATTAACTTGAACCATAGCATACCCAGGTTCAGGTCTTTCGGCTAACTCGAAAATTGGTCCCCAAGCTACTCCCTCTAAGAGATCAAGGTTAAGTTCATCTCCCTCAACCTTGTAATCAGGAGGAGGGAAGCTATCATCATCCATCCACACCATATAATCACAGGCATAATAAGCTCCTGCACAGATACCCAAATATCCTCCACCGCTGGAAATGAACTCCTGTACAGCTGCTTTACCTTCCAAATCCATTTCTCCCAAATAAGAAACATAATCTCCTCCTGGCCAGTAGAGAATGTCAAAATTTTCTAAACACCCATCAATTATATTCTGACCTGAAACATTCTCATATGTACATCCTGCCCAATCAAACAGTCTAGAAACAGCTTTTTTCCCATAACTCCATGAACCAGAACCATTATACATTGCTATATGAACACCAGTAAGATGGTCAATATAATAATCTTGATCATGTTCTGGAGTATTAGCTTCTGAAAAAATAGGCTGAATAGTAAACGAAAAAGTTATCGCAAGAAGAATATAAAACGCAAGCTGTTTTTTTATCATAATATAAAATTCTGTCGTTTTTAATATTTATAGTTTGCTTCTTCAAGCAGCGTAAGTGTTGTTTTATTGATAAACTAAGAAATTTCGTAAAATGTGAAAATGAATATACCAAAGAAATTTCTTCTATCATCTATAATAGAGGAAAAGAAAATGGATGAGCAAATTAGAGAATTCGTTAAGCAAACATATCATGAAGCAATAGCATCATTTGACATCGAGCATCTTGCAAAAATCTTAGAACAAGCGGGGATAGATTCCACCAGTCCTGAGGTGAGTGCTCTTCTACGAGAACTTGATAAAGAATATGGAATATATTGAGAACAACAAGTAGGACATTTTGTCCAAGAGAAGAAATCATCTATTTATCTAATTTATCAATACTTAAAGGATATTTCCAAGCCATAATTTGTTGTTAGAACTAATAGAAAGAAGAGAAAAAGTAGAATTTAACTTCTTGTAGGTTCTGACAAGGGATAGAAATCATACAAATCCCCATCTAGACAATCAATCTTATAGTATCCAGTACCACTCCAGTCTGACCAAAAGTTACCTTCATTTGACATTATATCATACCAATAATTAGGATAATCAAGCTCCCATTGAATAGCTTGAGAACTCTCAAAATAATGAACAATTTCTTGATGATTTTCGACAAATGTATTATGATGTACGCTATTGCTTTTTGAATTCATATTAATATATACCCCATACCTGGTGTTCTCGACAAGCAAATTGTATGTCATATTACAGAGACTAGAATACCACAAATAAATCCCATATCTATTATTATTGCAGTCATTAGAGTCTATCAATATAGAAGAACAATAGTAATCTAGAAATATGCCTGCATTAGAGTTGTTATTACAAATATTATTAGTAAAATTTGAATTAGATGTAAAAATAGAGTAAATTCCATTTCCACAATTGATAAATTGATTCTGAGTTATACAAAGTCTGGTAGAATTAATTAAGGATATACCTGCTTGAAGATTCTCAAAAACCTGATTTTTAACCGTTACATTTGTACATTCACAGAGAATGATTTGACCATAGTCTGAATCTTCTATGACACTAGATGTTAAATTAAAGAAGAAGCCCAATTTTTTTCCATTTATCGTATTATCGAACACTTGCAATGTAGAAAAATCATAACCAAGCTGCCACATATCATTTATTGTGAAACCATTGTTCTTGAATTTATTTTCTGCAATTATGATAAATTCATTATTAGCTGATCCAATTCCTGCACCTAGATTGTTCTTTACCAAATTATTTGTAATTGTTACATTAGAAGACCTTGTAGCATAAATCCCATACCCAGCTACATCTTTACAAGTATTTTCTACAACTAGCATTTCATTACAAGATTCCATGAATATACCAAAATCTTTCATTTGAAGACAAGAATTGTTAGAAATGGTGGTATTTGTGTTTCTATTCAAGTAAATCCCCCCAAATTGCATCTCAAACAACCAAATATACTTTCCCTCCTTTTTCTTTTTACATACATTATCTGAAACAATTGTTCCCGTAGTATTGTATAGCCAAATTCCATAATACGAACTAACGCAAGTATTGTCTGTTATTAAGACGGTTTCTTTTGCGGTATTATATATAGAGATCCCGTATGCATTCACATCAATGTAACAATTTGTAATAACGAAATATTTTGTTGTACCAGAAATTCGAATTCCAAAATCTCCACTGGAGACAATCTTATACCTTTCAATTTTGTAGGGGTCAGTTTTTGTTCCAGTACCTCTAACAGAATGATCTTTTAGTTCTGAGTCTGATTCTATTTCAATAGGTCCTGTTGAAGTATAGAATGGTGAGATAGTTAGGAAAACAGTAGTAATAACTATTGAGCTTATCAAAATCAATAGTAAAGAATATAATATTACCTTTTTACTGAGAATAAATGTCTTTATACTCAAAACAACCAAACTCTTAATTATTTGTCTACTGGTCTTAAATTACTTTATACATTAAAAAAGATTCTTGATTATTTAGTCAAATAAAAGAAGTTTTTTATTTAGTCTATTTTTGCACCCTCAGAGAGTATTGGGATTTAGTTGAAATGTCAGAACCAACACAAAAGTATCGAGATAAAGAACTAGTTGATGCCATAATTAAGAAGATAAAACAACTGACAGAACAAATAGGTGGAAAAGTACGTATTATGCATGTTTGTGGAACCCATGAACATGACTTAGTAAAAGCAGGATTGCGTTCATTATTACCAAAAGAAATAGACTTGATAGCTGGTCCTGGATGTCCCGTTTGTGTCTCTAGTGCCCAAGATGTTGATGAAGTTCTTTGGATTGCTGATAATCATAATGTTATTATTGCCACTTTTGGTGATATGATGCGTGTCCCTGGTTCTAAAGAGTCTCTATATCAGGCTCAAGGAAGGGGTGTTGATGTTCGCGTAGTTTATAGTGTATCTGATGCTATCAAACTTGCAGAACAAACACCTGACAGAGATGTTCTTTTCTTCAGTGTTGGCTTTGAAACTACCTCTTGTGTTACAGCTGCTGAAGTTGTCCGTACTACACTTCCCAATTTCAGTATCTACTCATCACATAAGCTTGTTCCCCCAGCAATGGAACTTTTATTGCAAAGAGATGATTTAGAATTTCAAGGATTTTTAGCTCCGGGTCATGTTTCTACAATTATTGGCGCCAAACCTTATGATTTTATTCCTGAAAAATATAATTTTCCTGTTGCTGTAGCTGGTTTTGAACCAGTAGATATCCTTGTTGGAATTTATGCACTGTTGAAGCAATTCAATGAAAATACCTCAAGAGTTGATAATATGTACAAACGTTATGTAAGATACGAAGGTAATGTTGCAGCTCTCAAAACAATGGAAGAAGCTTATGTTGTTTCTGATGCAAGGTGGAGAGGTTTGGGTGTTTGGCCAGATACAGGTCATGAGATAGCTGATAAGTATAGTCATATTGATGCTAAGAAGAAATATGAAATCCCTGAGCTTGAGGTTACAGATCTTCATAGTGGTTGTATTTGTGATGAAATTCTGGTTGGAAAATCTAAACCACATAAATGTAAATTATTTAATAAAGCTTGTAGACCTGATCATCCAATTGGGGCATGTATGGTCAGTCATGAAGGTACATGTAATGTAGCAGCTACTTACGAAGAGATAATTTGGGAAGATTAGTTGCTAGATGAAAACACACGTTATGAAACTTGGTTAAACTTGCCAAAAGGCTTTTAACCGTCGTTTAATTGGATCCCCTCACGTGCGTTGAGGGAAAATGATCATAAGGGAGTAGGGTACCAGAAAGGGAAGCGATGTTATGAGCTGCATTGAAATGAGTATTGACTTTTTTACCACATTTCTTACATGGAGCATAGTCATATTGACCTTTAACTCGAGCAAGCACTCCACCACAACCATGGTGAAGAGAACTAGTGTAATGAGGATTAACGACTTCTAACTCCACGTCATAACCTAATTCCAAAGAAGCCAACCAAACAGCTTTTTTGTAGATAAACAAACTGTCGGGCATGGTAAGGATGGCTTTAGCTAATGCTCCTTTAGTACCAGTAGCATCAGCAGTAAGACGTTCAATTTTAAGAGCTTGACTGCGTTTCTTCACTAACACTGCTGCAAGAAAATGAGGAAGAAGGCGAGTGATTTCTCGAAGGATTCGACTGCGACGATTATAGACACGGTTGAGTTCTCCCTTGAGTTTACAGCTTTCAAAAGTATCATACTCCTTTCGTTTGCGAAGATACCCTCGATTAAGTTCATCTATTACCTTTTTGCTGAGGTGATCATAGTGTTTTGCTAAAGCTAGTAAATCTGGGGGAAGGGGAACAGGAACATTAAATGTTACCATATATTGTCCTAAGCGGTTAATATCTATCCCAAGGACAGAAGCTTTCTTTACAGGAATCTGGGGAAGATAACTGTGAAGAAGTGTAGAAGAATGGAAACAATCATGTGTTCCTTCCAGCACCACATCTACTCGAGGTTTATAGCTTGGTGCTTTTCCACTGCTTACTTGGAAAACTTTGATATTAGCTCCATTGTGCAAATATTCTACTATTTTCTGCGGAAAACGAACTTGAGCAGTTAATCTCTTTTTACCTTGTTGCGGAAAACTAAATACAGTAATTCCTTGCTTCTTTACTTGTTTGGTTAATTCTTGTGCATTCCCTTCACGGGCAATAACATAATCTTTTTTCATTAATAGTTTGATTGGTAATCTTCCTTTCTTTTTTCGTTTAAATGATGGGGGAACAATTTTCTCTGCTGGGAGAGCCTTGATTAACTGAGGGATACTCTGCATGTAATAATCAAAGAGTGTGAAAACGACTATCAACCTAACAGCTGAAAAGAGTTTTCGGGTAGGCTTTCCTAGCACTTGAGCTAGTTGTTCTGAGAGTTCTTTGAGACTTTTCCATCGAGAAGATTGAGGACTGTTGATCCAAGAAGTGAGGAAGGGAACAACTGTTGTTTGTTCTTTCTTTAACAGTTTGATTTTGTTGAGAAATGCTTGCTGATTATTATTAAGCTGTTGAAGTGTAGAAAATTTGTGAGTGTAGTAAAACAACGCATCGTCGATTGCTTGGAGAACGTCTTGCTGAGTACAAGTTGGGAGCAAGTAGTTTAGCTTAAGAGTTGCAGATGTATATATCGTTTTCTTCTTCTTTCTCCAAAATGAGTCCACTTGTGTTCTGGAATTGGTAAGAAGATTGATAATATATCTTCTTTTCAATTTCCAATAGTTTTCCAGACTACGTTCAGTATAGGGAGAACGACCAAAAATCAGCCATTCTATCAACTGTTGAGGATTTTTTAGTAGAAAGTTGAGCATTCCTTGCACTTTCTTCTCTTTGTCAATCTTCCCTTTAACAGCTATATGAAGCCAATGGAAAGCACTCTCTGCTATATTAGGGTTCATCCCCACAGCTTTACCTAGTTTGCGAATGAAGAATCTTTCTTTCGGGTTGGTTCGGTAGAGGTCTACAGCTTTCTTAACAACAAAAGGAGTGAGAAGCAAAACTTGTCTTTCTTCTAATTTCCTTATTCTTTGATTAATCTCTTCTCGTTGGGACTGGTCAAAACACTGCAACACCACTTGATAGTTTCTCATCACCTTAGCTGAGCTAGAGTGAGTGTGAACCTGTGCTAGTTGTGCTGATTATGTTCTCAAATCTCTCACCATCTAATCTTTAAAACGATATATAAACCCGGTAAAAATCATTTAATTGTTCATATTTCGAAAAAAAATGTAGAAAAAAAATTTATAAAAAAGAGTTTTTCTTCACCTCTCTAAGAAGCACCCTTAATACTTCATAGCGCTTCTAGCAAAATTGGATAAGTTTTTTAACTCTCAGTTGGCTACAGTTAATTAATGAAGTAAAAATGATGATGTGAGACTTATGTGTTTGGCAATTCCTGGATTGGTATGTGAGATACTGAATGATAAGAGAGTAATGGTTGACATCACTGGTGTTAGACGCGAAGCTGATACTACTCTTCTTGAAGAATCTCTAGATATAGGTGATTATGTTTTAGTTCACACTGGTTTCATAATTCAGAAACTTGATCCAGAACAAGCTAAAGAAGATTTGAAACTCTGGGATGAGATACTCAGTAGCTGATTTTTCTAAGTTTCCTCAAAGGAATAACGAATAAGTTAAATAGATTATTACTGTTATTTTTTATTAGTATGGTGCTCAGAGAAAATGATGCTAACGCCCTAATTTTGAGAAATTTCATAGACTTTTCCAATAAAACAAATCAGTTCTTTTTAACAAATCTAATGCGATCTATCCCAGATATTTTTGATGATTATGAATGTACGGGAGAAGCTAAAAGTAAAATAAGCGTTGTAGAAGGATTAAAACTAGTTAAGAGAAAATACAAAATCAACAATATTGATATTGCATATATTATCATTTTAGTTGTAAGAGGATATAAGTTTAGAAATATAACTGAAAGAGTTTTTCTCTGTGAAGAAGAAGCCATATTTCCATCTATTGAACATTTTCCACCAATAAAACCCAAGATGGCACATGACTTTGAAACTAAGACAGCAGTACTAGAAGGAATAATTGAGGGTCTTGAAAATGAGAGTGAAGACATAGCTCAAAACATAATTGAGTCGGTTCCAGAAATGTTAGAGAAAGCCTATGGAGTTCGATATACAGGAAGATTTCTTTCTATCAATGAATGGATTGATTTCAAAGAAGAAGAAGGAGAATGGGTTTCAGAAGATAATTTCAGAGTAGGAAATCAAAGTTTGACACCAATAGTGTTTGGAAACCTTCTAGTTTTACAAGCTAGAGGCTGGTATTTACAGGAAATTCCTGAAAAATTCAAAGGGAACGATTATCTTCTTATCAAAGGTTAATCTTTTTTGAAGCATTTACTTATATCATTCACATCTCTACAGCACAACCTTTTTTTATGACTGATTCTTGATTAAACTAAAATGCGATGTGAGGATTTCTTATGAGTGATGTACTCAAAGAATTAGAAGGAATTTTAAATGTAACTTTACCTGGAAACCTTGTTGAAGAAGTGATAAAAGTTGAAGAAGGTCACTTTGACGTTATGAGTAACGTGACAAATGCCTTTGAACTTATGAAAATACTGCGTGAAGATGCAGGCATATATCACCTATCAACAATATCAGGTGTTGAGAAAGATGATGAATTCAACGTTTGTTATCATATTCAACACAGAATAGAAGATGAATTTAGGGAAGTACCGATAAATTTCATTATAACTAAAATCGACAAAAACAAACCAAAAACTCCAAGTATGCTGGAATTTTTTGTTGCTGCTGATTATTATGAAAGAGAAATTTATGATTTTTATGGTATTTACTTTGAAAACCACCCATTCCTGCAAAGGTTAATCTTACCTGAAAGATGGCCAGATGATGTAAAACCAATGCGAAAAGAGTATGGTTGGGAACAGATCAAGGAAATTACAATGAAAATTACAAAAGAAGGTTTGGAGGAGGCTAAATAATGACAGAACAATACCGATCCAGATTTAGAACTTTAACAGATGGTAGCGATGCTCCCCCTGGAGCCGATCATCACATATTTATCGGACCACAACACCCCTGGGCAGAAGAACCAGCTCACTTTATTATTCATTTGAAAGGAGAAAGAGTGGTTGAAGCTGATATCAGAATAGGTTTCAATCTCAGAGGGATTGAAAAAGCAATGGAAAATAAAACATGGAGACAAAACACCATGTTAATTCCCAGAGCTTGTGGTATCTGTAGTGCTGTTCATCAAAATGTTTATGTTCGATTAGTTGACAAACTTGCAGGTGTTGAGGATCAAATATCCGAAAGAGCAAGATTAATCCGTATGTTCAGTTTAGAAGCAGAACGTATTCATTCACACATACTTTGGTATGGAATACTTGCTCATGATGCAGGATTTGATACAATGTTACATGTTACATGGAGAGACCGTGAAATTATCATGGATATTGTAGAAGATTTTAGTGGAAATAGAGTCAATCCAGCTTTGATGCTTCCTGGTGGTGTAAAAAGAGACATTCCAAAAGAAAAAGCAGATAGAGCACAACCTATGTTGGACAAACTAATAAAACAAGTTGAATACCATAAGAAAGTATTCACTGAGGAAGCATCAATTCGAAATCGTTTAGAAGATGTAGGTGTCTTAACTAAAGAGGATGCAAAGAAAGTAACCCCCAATGGACCTACTGGAAGAGGTTCAGGATTGCCTTTTGATGTAAGAAAAGCAACTCCATATGAATTATACGATAAAATTGATTGGAATTTGGTTTATTATAATGAAGGAGACATCTTAGCAACTACTTTGGTTAGGCTTGATGAAACTTTAGAATCTCTACAAATATGTAAACAGATTCTGGAACAACTTGAATCTACTCAAGGTGAACTATTAGCAAGAGTTAAACAAAGAATCCCAGAAGGAAGCTATTTTGCAAGAGGTGAAGCACCAAGAGGTGAGGATGTTCATTATGGTATAGCTAATGGTACAGATACACCAGAAAGATACAAAATAAGAGCACCATCTCTAGGCAATATTGACGCTACCCTTAAGAGGATGGATGGGGAATATGTGGCTGATATGCCAGTAATTCTGAGAAGCTACGATCCATGTTTCTCCTGTACAAACAGAGTTATGATAATTAACGAAGTAACAGGAGAAAAAATGATTCTGAATCAAGACGAATTTGCTAGAAAAGCTATAAAGGCCAAGAAATATAATAGGCCATTTTTCTGAGGTGAAAAGAAGATGAAAAAAGTATTAGTAATGGGCGGAGAAGCCCTAAAAAACCACGCAAAAGGACCTGTGACAAAACATGTTCTAAAGAGGATTGCGGAAAATCCACCACCAGAAGATATCAGAACAATTCCAAGAATTATCGAAGATAGATGTATTATGTGTGGAACATGTGTGAAAGTTTGTCCAACACATTGTATAGAAATTGAGAAAGATGACAAAGAGAATGGAATTATATGGCTATTAAAACCACAATGCATGTGGTGCGGCCACTGCCAAACTTATTGCCCCGTTGACGCGATTCATATTGATCGAGATCCTAACTTATCTGTTTCACTATTCTCATTCAATATTCATCAAGACTATGAAATGCTTGTTGCCAAAGGTAGTTACAAAGGTGATGTAGCTGATAAGAAACTAAGTGATCTTATCGAAGCTGGCGGAAAAAGAATAAAAGAAATAGTGGAATTCCGAGGTGCTTAAAATGGGTTGGTTAAAGAAATTTGGTGTTAATTGTGCCCTTCGTTCCCCATGGATTATACATATGAATGCTGGTGGCTGTAATGGTTGCGATATCGAGATTGTAGACGCTCTCACTCCTCGTCATGACCTTGAACAATATGGTATCACCCTTCGTGGTACTCCCCGTCAGGCTGACGTCCTCGTCATCACTGGCCCCGTCACTGCTCAAGTCGCTGAACGTGTCAAACGTGTTTATGAACAAATGCCTCTCCCCAAGTTTGTAGTTGCTGTAGGAAACTGCTGTACTACTGGTGGAGTATTCCAAGAATGCCCATTTATTTTAGGTGGTATTGATCATGTTCTTCCTATAAACGCTTGGGTTTATGGTTGTCCTCCAAGACCTGAGAACATTGTTGCAGCTATTGCTACACTACTAGGTAAATTAAAAGAAGATCTTATTGGTGTCGAGAAAAAAGAAGTTCCGGCTTAGGAATAACCTTTCTTTCTTTTTATTTTTATTTTGTTTCCGTTTCCTATTAAATAATATATCAGATAAATAGTTATTGCAGCTGAAATAATAATAATTGAAGTTGTTATAAAAACTGCTTCAATGCCTAGTTTTCCCCAAACAGGTGTTAAGCTTAATGTTGAGGCCGACCTCGACAAGGATACATAAAATCCTAAAGCTCCTAAAGCTATGCCACGTTGGGTATTTTTTGATTCCATTGTCGTTCCTGTATTCACACCAATATAACTTGTTAAGCTACTAGCACTATATACCATGTATACAACAATCAACCAAGATAAGGAGCTCACAAATACCATTAGGATAAGCATACTAGAAGAAAGAAGAAGAGTAACAAATATTGGTCCTCTGTACCCTAATTTATCAACTAATCGACCTAGATAAGGTTTGAAAAAAATCAACACACAAGATGTAATCCAAGCAATTTGTGCAACTACATCATAAGAGAATCCCTTGGCTATAATTAGGAAAGGAAAGAAAGCCGTAACAATATATTCTAGAAAAGCTATCGCCAATTGTATAACGTAAATGAAACTTAGTTTTTTCTGCTTTGTAACTATGAGTAATGACTGGTACATAGAGACAAAAGCATCGCCCAAAGCTTTCAATTTGGAATCTACTTGTAGTCGGTCTTCCTTTTTCAGTACTTCAGGCATGAAGAAAGCTAATGCAATTACTCCAACTAGAGAAATACCTGCCCCCCAAGAGAAAAGAATACGTAATTGAGACAGGGGATATGTTATTTCTGGTATATTGATGATGTTTATGCTTGATAATGGTAAAATTGTTGAAATAGTTATTTTTGACCTTTTTAACAGAAGAAAAGCTAACAAAGCTCCTGATATAGCCCCCAAATCTGTTCCTTGGAACAATCTCCCTTGTACTTTACCTAGATTCTTATTTTCTTCAACATCAGAAATATATGCAAATATTACTGGCCAGAAGCAAGACATTCCTATAGCCAAGAATGTTATTGCTACAATTACTAAACTCCAGTGAGATGCTATAGCAAGAAAAAACAAGCTAATTGTATAAAAACCAATTCCAGCAATTAACAAAGGTTTTCTACCAATCATTTGTGAAAAATGTCCTAATGGAACTCTTAGAAATATCTGGTAGATATTTCTTAACGCAAGAATGAGTGTTATCATCCAGACTACAGTATTAATGTCTTTCAAGTGTAAACCAACATAGGACATGAAAATTGTCATTGAAAAGCTACCAATTATTCCCAACAATATTGGAGAGAGTCGACGACGATCATCTAGATACAACCTTGTTTTGACTTCATTTAGTGTTTTTGACAAAAGGTTGTTATCGGTACTCAATATTTCCAAGTCCCTTCTCTTGTGGATAGCTTTCAACTGTATTTTAAAGATAGTGGATTTACCAGATGAGAAATAAAGGAATTCTTTCTTATACTTCTAAATCTAATTAGTAGGAACAAATTTCTTTATTATTGAGATTCTAAGGTTTATATACATTAATCATAGCATTTGTAAATTACAAAACTCCTTTTCCTTTTCCACAATTTTAAAATAATCTCTTGATATTAGTGATATAGGTTTATATGTTTCCACACTCACCACAATCGGCAGTACCTCCTGATAAACTTGTTCAGCAATTAATAGTTCAGGCTATACAAGCATTCTATATTCAAGATTATGAAACAGGTACATATTTTCTTCAACAGATTAAATCTAATTTACCTCGTTACATGTATCAATTGAATCCACAGATGAGATCTCTAGCTAAAGAAGTTGTTAAGCTTCTACAAGATGGAAGCTTAGTCCCAGATAGATCAGCTGATACTTTAGCAGAAGCTGCTGCTGATACTCATCCAGGATTATCTGGCGGTTCTGCTGAATATACTCCCCCAAATGAATCTGTTACTCAAGAATTTCAACAACAATCAGAATTAGTTGAAGCTCCTCAATTAACAGAAACTGAGATAGAAGGACCAACTGTTGATACTTCACAAGATATTGTTTTTGAACCACAAACCGAATCTGTTGGTGAACCAGCAGAGGAGTTTCCAACAGCTCAACAGACAGAAACACCGATAACAGAACCTCCATATGAGGAAACTGAAGCTCCAAGAGGTACATTACCTAGTGATTTCATCTCGGAGTTATCAACTGCAGTAAGTTCTGTAAGAGACAAAAAGAAGAAGAAGAAGAAGAAAAAGGATGAAAAACTTGTTGGTTCAATGGATGAACTAGAAGATTTTGATTTCTAATCTTTCTGGTTAATTACTTTAACAACTGTCCAATCATGTCCAATTAGGCTTGTTACTGCAATTTCTAAATCTTGCATGGTTTCCTTTAGTTTCTCTTTTAAAATCTCTTGAGGAATTGATGAATAAATATTCTTTATCCCCCCATTTTCTAGAGGTTCTGTTTCTTTGTTAATTAAACCTTGCTTAATCATGCTTTGAACAAGGCGAACTGCAGTGGTACGATCTTTCCTTACTCTGGCTGCAATATCCATAATGGATCTTTTTTCTTGTAAAGTATAAAAGTAAATGTTCACATGAATGCATTTTAATCCGAATAAAAATTCAAAAATAGGGCAGACTTTGTAATTACACTCCAAAAATTCACATTTACAATATCCATGATCTAAACTTTTGGATATTGTATCAGGTAAATCTACTAAGCAAGGTTGAACTCGCTTCTCTTTTTTCGTGGACATGAAAGTATCCCCTCGTATGTGTATTAAAAACACACATATAATAAAGCTTGTGTTTTTACGAAATGGCAAAACAGAAGAGTTTATATGGTGTGCGAAGAATTCACACATAGTGAAATATTGTTCGGTGCACGAGAATGGATGAAGAATTAGAACGCATAAAACAAGAAAAACGAATGAAATTAATGAAAGATGATGTACCTACAGTAGGGGATTTCCCAATTGCTGAGGTAGTAGAGCTTGATGACAACTCATTTGACTCATTTGTTATCCAATCTGGAATTGTGGTTGTAGATACATGGGCTATTTGGTGTGGCCCCTGTCGTACAATGGAACCAATTATGAATCAACTTGCTAAAGAATGGTCAGGAAAGGTTACAATTGGTAAACTAAACGTGGATCAAAATCCTCGTACCTCAATGAAATTTGGAATATCTTCAATTCCTAACTTCTTGGTATTTCAAGATGGTAAATTTTTAGGTAATGTAGTTGGAGCAGTAGGTAAAAAACCATTTGAAAAATTATTTAAAAAGCTCTTATCGGGAGATAAAGATAAGAAAGAAGGATATACTTAACTTTCAATATCCTCTTCACTTAAATCAATTATAGTTGCAAAAACAATACGTTCGTTTGGCTCTGTGGACATGATTTTTACGCCTTTTGTATTTCTACTTATTTCTCTTATTGTTTCTATCCTTGTTCGAATACTTATTCCAAGATTATTCAATATAGAAACACTGTTTTCTCTTGTTGGTTTCTTAGGTACTACCATAACTGATGCAACATTTCCATTTCGTTCTTCAGTTTTTATATCAATTACACCTCTAGCTCCTCTGTGAGTGAACCTATACTCTTCACAAGCTGTTCTCTTACCAAATCCTCTTTCTGTTATTGTAAGAATGGAGGAATCTTTCATCTCTGACTCAGGTACAGTTAAGCCACCAATTATTATATCGTTTGGTGTTTTAAATCTCATTCCTGTTACTCCCCTAGTTGCCCTACCCATAGGTCTAACTTCTTTTTCAGGAAAATGAGCCATTAATCCAAATTTGGTTGCAAGGTAGATATGATCATCCCCAGTTGTTACAAATGAATTAACAACCTTATCACCATCTTCAAGACGTATTCCAATAATTCCAGTTTTTCTTACATTTGAAAACGCAGATAGTTTAGTTTTTTTCACTTTACCTCTTGCAGTTACAAAGAACAAGAATAACCCCTTATCAAAGGAATCTCTCTCTACTGGAACCATTTTAACTACTGCTGAATCAACAGGAAGAACTGTTTTCCATGGACTTCCTCTTGCATTCCTACGTTTTGCTTCAGGTATTTCAAACGCTGGAGTTGAGTGTACTAAACCATTCTCAGTTATCAATAAGAGAGTACTTTTGTTAAGAGTTACTAGAATATCATTAAGAGAATCATTTTCTCTTAGAGTTACAGCTGTCATGCCTTTTCCCCCTCTCCTTTGAGTTCTGAATTTGTCTATTTCAATTGATCTTACATATCCTTGTTTTGTAGTTGTAATCAAGAGATGTCGATCATGTAGCATTTGATAAACATCTGCATCAACTGGAATATCAGCGTCATCAGTTATGATTGTTCTCCTTTCATCTCCATATTTTTCTTTAATTTCTTCAAGTTCTTCCTTAATGATCTGCATTCTTTTTTCTTTATGAGCTAGAATATCCCTATATTCCTCAACTTTTATTTCTAGTTCTTCCTTCTCATTGAGAATAGCTTCAACTTCCATTTTTGCTAAACGAGCCAATTGCATTGATAGTATTGCTTTTGCTTGTGCTTCATTTAAGCTGAATCGTTTAATGAGTTTCTCTTGAGCAGCTTGCCTATCATCTGATTTTTTAATTAATTCAATAACTTCGTCAATGTTTTGAAGAGCAATATACAATCCTTCAAGAATATTCAAACGCATCAAAGCTTTGTTTAGATTGTGTTTTACAGTTTTTCTAACTACGTGTTCCCTATGTTCTAAAAATATTGTTAATGCTCTTTTTAGATTTAGTAGTAGAGGCCTTCCTCTTGCAAAAGCTATGTTTTTTGCATAGAAGGTTTTCTCTAATTGAGAATGTTTGTATAGTTGGCTGATAATTACTCGAATACTTTTTTCATGTGAATAATCTTCATGAATATCGATTTCAATCCGTATTTTATTCTTTGAAAGATCTCTAGCATCGACTAAACCACGAATCTTCTTTGATGATATCAGATCATGGAGTTCTTCCATCAAATTACTCTTATTTGTAAGATAGGGAATTTCATGAACAATAATAGTAGCTTCATCTCTACTCTCTGTTGGTTCCTTCACTTCAAGTTTTGCTCTTAAGATAATTGGTCCTTTCCCGGTGCTATTGAATAATCGCATAGCTCTTCCATTGACTATTACACCACCTGTTGGAAAATCTGGACCTTTAACATACTCTGATAAATCCTCAACTATAGTATTAGGATCATCTATTAACTGAACAGTGGCATCAACAATCTCACCAATATTGTGAGGAGGCATGTTTGAGCTCAGACCTACTGCAATTCCTGATGTCCCATTTACTAGAAGTAAAGGAAATTTAACAGGTAAGACTGTTGGTTCTATTTCTTCTCCATCAAAATTTTCTTGAAACTTAACAATTTCTGGAATAACATCTTGAAGAAGTTCAGTAGATATTTTAGCCAATCTAGCCTCTGTGTATCTCATAGCTGCAGGTGGGAAACCATCGATTGATCCAAAGTTTCCTTGTCCATCAACAACAGGATAGCGTAAAGAAAATGATTGAGCAAGTCTTACTAGAGTTTCGTAAACACCACCTGCATGGGGATGGTATTTACCTGTGACTTCCCCTACAATTCTTGCACATTTTTTATGAGAACTTGCATGAGTTAATCTCATTTGGTGCATAGCCCAGAGAATCCGTCTATGAACAGGTTTTAAACCATCTCTAGCATCAGGTATTGCTCTCTCACTGATTATATAATAAGCATAATCAGTATATGCTTCTTCCAAAGTTTTTGATAAAGATGAACGATGGATAATTTCGCTTGTTTCATCACTTGTCATTTTAATTAGCCCCTATTCACAACTCCAATTCATCAGGTACTTCATCACCTGATATCTCAATATCAATCAGCTCTTCAGCTGTATCTTCAACAACAGATTCATCTGTATCATTATAGGTAACACCATATTCTTTTTGATACTCATTAGCATCAAGTTTGAATACCTCTTCCATGATGAATCTCTTTCTGAAACTCACATCGCTCCCCATCAGTTGCTCAAATCTCTGGTCTGCGAATGCTGCATCGTCTATTCTTAATTGAACTAAATAACGACTGTCTTTTTGCATAGCAGTCACTTCTAACTGTTCCGCATTCATCTCACCTAAACCCTTGTATCTCTGAATTCTAATATTGGAAGAATCAATATTAGCCTTTGCGAGTTTTTCTAAGATTGCATCTCGTTGTTCCTCTGTAAAGCAGTATTCGTGGTTACCATTTTTTAGAATATCAGATTTCCCTCTTGTAAGATGGACTCTAAAAAGTGGAGGTTTAGCTACGTAAATCAGACCAACTTCTATCAACCCACGCATATATCTGTAGAATAAAGTAAGGAGCAATGTCATGATGTGAGCACCGTCAACATCTGCATCTGTAAGTATGATTATCTTGCCATATCTGCTTTTTTCTATTTCAAAATCGTCGCCAATCCCAGTTCCTATAGCCATAATAATACTCTGGATTTCTTTGTTACCAAGAGCTTTCACCAGTCTAGACTTGAAAACATTCAGGACTTTTCCTTTTAAGAACAGAACTTCTTGAAATTGACTATCTCTAGCTTTTACTGCAGTTCCACCAGCTGATGGACCTTCAACTAAAAATAACTCTCTTTTTGTGGGATCAGTTTCTCTGCACTCTACAAGTCTACCCGGCAATCCCATTCGTTTATCTTTCATTCTAACAAATTCTCTTGCCTTCCTTGCAGCTACTCTTGCAGTCTTTGCTTCCATAGCTTTTTCGATAATATTTCTAGCTGTTTTTGTATTGATTTCTAAATATTCTTTGAATTTATCAGTCATTACTCTTTGAATAATTCCCTCAACTTCACTATTACCAAGTTTAGTTTTTGTTTGTCCCTCAAATTGAGGTTCAGGATGTTTTATACTTATAATCGCAATTACTCCTTCCCTGGCATCTTCACCACGTAAATTGTCAGATTTATCCGTTATTAGTTTCTTTGTACGTCCATAATCATTGAGTGCTCTTGTTAATCCAGCTTTAAAACCTGAAATATGCGTTCCACCTTCTGAAGTATATATCCCATTTACAAAACCCATTATAATTTCATTATAGCTTTCAGTATACAAAATGCTTAATTCACATATGACGCCATCAATGGTTTTTTCACCATGGAATACCTCATCTGGTTTATCGAAAATACTTTTCTTTCCTTTACTAAGATCCAGAACAAATTGCTTTATTCCACCTTCGAAAAGATATTCTTGTCTTTTAGCTAGGTCAAATCTATCATCTGTTACAATAAATCTCAAATTTTTGTTAAGATAAGCCATCTCTTTGATTCTTCTTACAATTGTATCATATGAAAATCTAGTTTCTGTTAAGATTTCTGGATCAGGTTCAAAATAGATATACGTACCAGTTGTTGGTATACCTTTTTGCTCGCTTTCAATAACCTTGGAAACAGCCTTTCCTTCTGAGTATTCTTGAATGTATTCATTCCCATTGAGGAAAACTTTCACTACTAACTTATCTGAAAGAGCATTCACACAAGCAAGACCCACACCATGTAATCCCCCAGATACTTTGTAAGCGGTCTTATCAAACTTTCCGCCTGAATGAAGTTTAGTAAAAATCACTTCAAGTGTATTCTGATTGAACTTAGGATGTTTTCCTACAGGAATACCTCTCCCATCATCTAGAATGGATATCCCTCCTTCACGATGAAGAACAATTTGTATATTTTTACAATAGCCAGCCATATATTCATCAACGGAATTATCCACGACCTCCCAAACAAGATGATGTAATCCTTCCTCACCTGTGGTTCCAATATACATTGCTGGTCTTTTTCTTATTCCTTCAGTCCCTTCTAGAACCTTGATTGTATCAACATCATATTTAACTTCAGTGCCTAAATTTGTCTTTGATTCTTCATTCATAACTATCACTAATTGGTGATGATTTTTTTATCCAAAAATGGATACCAGATTTCTGCCGTTTTAGGATTATTGTCGGGTATTCCCCCGAAAATAATCTACTATTAAAAAATAAATATTATCATTTAAAAATACATTGGTTTGCACTACTAAAAAGGCACAAAGCATCAAGAAAAGGCTAATTTAAAGCGTTCAATTAGACAGAAACCTAATTCAACAAACAACTAGTTATTTTTTTAGACGACTATTCTGGTTCCCGCCTTACCTCTTATGGCTGAGATTGCACTTTTTGGGTTGGTAATTATGGCAATTCCTTGGGTTTTTTTACAAAACTTATGCAAGCTTCAACTTCTGGACACATACTTCCTTTTATGAAGTGCCCATCTTGATGATATTGCATTGCCAAAGCAAGGCTTACCTCACCGAAAGCTTCTGAGTTTTAGCTTGAAGAATAAAGAACAATAAAAACGTTCAATTTTCGATTTGGGGGGATGGTCTTTCAACTTTCCCTTTTAAGGAGCTTCTGGAATTGCTAATTACATTGACACAGACTCTCTCTCCTAAATTTCCACCTAAAAGAATTATTGGTCGGTAAAAAATATTTCTAGCGAACTTGTTTCCTTTGTGAGTTTCTTTTAGAATTATAGCATCCCCCTTCCATCCAATCCATTCTTTGTTTCTTATGTTTTGGATAGCATGTACTTTTTCAGCGATGTATTTACTTCTTTTCTTTTTTATATCAGGAGGAATTTTATTGGCAAAATTCACAGATGCTGCAAAGGGTCTGTCACCATATTTTGAAACGTTAACAATATCAAAACAATTTTTCTCCAAGCAATTTACAGTGAGTTCAAAATCGTAGTTTGTTTCTCCAGGAAAACCAATAATGACATCAGTGGATAAAGTCATTTTAGGAAAACGTGATCTTATCTTTTTGATTAAATTATTGAAACTTTCAGCATCATAATCCCTTTTCATCAAATCAAGTATCCTGTCTGATCCACTTTGAACAGGCAAGTGAAGGAAGCGATAAATCCGTTTATCTTTTTCCATCAAATCAAGTAAAGGATCCATTATTTCAGCAGCATATTTAGGATTCATCATCCCAATTCGTATTTGAAAATCTCCTTCTATTTCTAGCATTTTAGAAAGGAGGTCAACTAGATTAACACCGTTATCCCTACCATAAGTAGCAGTATCCTGTGCTGTAACATACAATTCTCGAGCACCTTTTTCAACTGCTTTTTTGGAATATTCAAATACATCTTTCATTGGATAACTTTGTAACCAACCTCTGGCATATTTTACTGTGCAATAAGTACAACTACCTAAACATCCTTGAGCAATTGGTACGATAGAAGTTAATGGTTGATTTTCCAAGAAAACTGGAATATCGGGTAATCTTGCCATTTTATAGGTTTCCCCATTTGTCAGCTGCAGGGGAACATACTTTAGGATTGATTTTCCAATATTGGGTGGGGTCAAAATGGCATCAGGACACGCTTTCTTAATTCTATCAGGATTTATCTTGGGAAGACAGCCTGTCACTATAATATCAGCATCAGTCATACTACATTCGTAAATATATTGGATGACTTTATCTTCAGTAGGAGTTTTTACTGCACAAGAATTTATTATTATGACATCTGCTGAATATTTGCTATCAACTTCTCGTCCATTAGAAGAAAGAAGAATCTGTCGAATATTCGCCCCCTCTCCCTGATTTTGTGTGCAGCCAAAGTTCTTGAGGTAGAACTGAAATTTTAAGCCATCACCCATTGAACAAATTTTCACTATTCACTTAAAAAAGGCTATGTTTGTTGAGAAAAAGTATATAGAACAAATCAAAAAACATAACATCAGTGATGTTAATCATTCGTTTTGAAATTTAACTGAAAAAACGAGTGTGATAGAAAGATTTTTGGATAGAATAATTTACAGCTAATAAAATATGGGTGAAATCTATGAGCCAATTCGTCCCCACCCCACCAATACTTCTCTATATAGTCGATATAATTAATGGCAGAGTAGCAAAAGAGGGAGAAGATAAATTTTCAAGATGGATGCTAACTTCAGCTAACGGTGAAAAAGTTTACAAGATTAGAATCACTGGAACTATTGTAAACAAATACTTTAGTCTTGCTAGTGAGGACAAGAAAGCTTTTGCTTCCGTTTCAATTGATGACGGTACTGAAGTTATTCGTGTAAAGGGATGGGAAGATAATGCAATGATTCTTAATGTTCTGGAAGAAAGTGATGAAGTAGAAATCATCGGAAGGCCAAGAGTAAGTGAAGATGAAATCTATCTATTCCCAGAAACTGTTCTAAAAAATGAAGATTATAATAAAGAATTGTACCTAAGAACTAAGAAAATAAAGAGATACGCAAAAAAGAATTTTATAATTTCCTCAGAACAAGCAATGGAAACAGAAAATTTTCAAAAGGAGAAGGAAATTATTTGGGATATTATTTTGAATTCCGAAAATGGTGTAGATTTAGAAGAATTAATAGATCAAACAAAACTAGCAAAATCTACAATAGAAGCAGTTATTCATGATCTTCTTAATAATGGAGATATTTATGAACCAAGTGCATTGAAATTTAAGAAAATATAAAACATCATTTATTCATCTAAGAAATGAGCATTTAATAATTGAATTAACTTATCTTTTAAATCAAGTCCTTCGATAGAAGAAGCTAGTTCTTCGATTTCATCAGCTAATTCGTTTAAACTAAGAATATATCTTAACCATAGACCAAGATCGCTAGAAATTGAATTATCACTTTCTACGCGGTAAGAATGAAATTCTATTGAAAAGTAAGGGATGAAGGGGAGAATTTCTGCCAACTCTTGAAGTGAATGAGCCATTCCATAGATTTTCTCTGGTGAGTTGGGGTCTCTGAAAATAAAAGGTGGACTAATGGGCCTTGCGGATTGGTTATTTTTTCCATTAATCTGTGATTTAAGCATACTTACCCCTTCTGAAACCAGAACGAATCGAATCAAAATTGCTAATTTTTAAGTTTTATGTTTAAAAAAATTGAGAAAATCAACTTTTTATCAATTTTTTATGAGTAAGCAGGTTTTAAACATACTCTTGCAAACTATCTCAAGAATAATGAAAAAGCTTAAATTTGTAGTTGAGATGATACTATGTCTTAATAGTATAGGACATTTAGAATAGATGGTGATAAAATGGCAGGTATTTTAAGCTTAATTGGAAATTTACTTTGGATAATCTTTGGAGGATTTTGGACAGCTGTAGAATGGTTATTGGCGGGATTAATTATGTGCTTAACGATAATTGGAATCCCCTTTGGCATACAGGGATTCAAAATTGCAGCTTTTGCAATATGGCCCTTTGGTCGTACAATAACTAGACAACCAACAGGTGCAGGAAAAATACTCTTGAATATCATTTGGATTTTCCTTGGAGGATGGTATATTGCTTTAGGTCACTTATTTGCAGCGTTCATACTCGCAATAACTATAATAGGAATACCTTTTGCTGTTCAACACTTCAAGCTAGTTGGCATAGCTTTTGCACCATTTGGAGCCCAAATAGTATCAGCTTGATGGATTGTGTTGAACAAAAAATATTTTTTGTAAACGCAAAAAACCTAGTAAAAATTTCAGGTTCGGAATGGGTCTGAGTGTTACCCCTTCACTATGGCCGCGACGCATCGCAACGAAAGGCCGTTCCCAAGTCATCTCTGAACTCAGTACAGGACCACACGTCGAAGGACTTAACTTTCCTGTTCATTTGGAACGCATCCAAATGCTTTCTGACCTTACTAGGCAAAACAATAGAAAATAAATTGTTTTTTAATCTTTGCTATTGGCGAGAAATGATACGGGTAGAGATTAAGTTTTTATTTGAATAAATTCGAAATGTTTAAATTAAAAACAGATAGGGAGATTATAGAATTAGCCCGCCGAGATACTCAAGCTGGTATGAGGATGGATTGCTAATCCATTGTCGTAAGACTCCCGGGTTCAAATCCCGGTCTCGGCTCCAAGCTATTAAATTTGTTAATTATTTCAAATATTATTAGAAAAAAATAGAAGACCACCTAAAATAGGTGATTAACTTTTTAATCAAATCAGTCAGTAAATTGTTTATTTCTTCAATTTCCTGTGTACAATAATTCCTAGGCTGAGAATTGCTAGAAGCGGAAAGATAACACTAGCGTTTGCTCCTACAGTTATTTCACGAGCAAGCCAATCACCATTATAAACAGGGTCATCTCCATATCCAGAATTGTTGCCTTTGAAGTTATATAATACTCTAACCAAAAAATCATCAGCTGTAATATCTGATAAATTGAAAGTTACAGTATCTGAACGGCTTTCTCCCTCAGTTTCTATTGTCGCTAGAGTAATATTTTGAATTTTAATATAAGCATCTGCAACAATTTTAATAGAGAGAATAATATCATAAAAAGAGATGATGTCAGTTCCAAACACATCAGCAGTTAATTCGAAACTTGGTTCAAATAAATCTCCAACAACGTATTTGTTTGATTCAATGTTTGCAGTCAAAGTATATGTGGTGCCACTTGAAGTAACAGTTAGAAGTTTAGGTAAAGCTAGAGTTTGAGAGGATATTAGAAGAAATAAGACTGTGGTTAACAACATTATTTTACAGTTTCTTTTCAAATTGTTCACCAAAGTTAGTATTAGTTTTGAAAAGATATAAGTGTTTTTCAGAAATTAATAAACAAATTTATTTTCTTTATCAAATCTTCATATTTAAAAAGACTATATATTATTTGATTTTGGCATGAAACCTGACACAATAATTGAGCTAAATCATGGAGCTGGTGGCTCACTTATGGATACTTTTCTTGATTCTTTGTTAAATATCTACAAGACCAAATCCATTGAGAATGGTATTGGTGTTGATGAATTAGATGATGGTGCAACAATTCCTCTTTCTGGGGATTTAACTTTAATTGTAAGTTCAGATTCACATACTGTTGATCCCATTTTCTTCCCAGGAGGTAACATCGGTGAGCTTGCTGCAGTAGGAACAATAAATGACGTTACAATGATGGGAGGAAAACCTATTGCAATTACCTGTGCATTGCTAATTGAAGAAGGAACTGTTTATTCGGATGTTCAAAAGGTTTTAACTTCGTTTGCCAGAATATGTGAAGAACATAATGTAGCTGTTATTGCTGGAGATACCAAAGTCTTACCTAAAGGGCAAGTAGATTCAATATATATCAGTACTACAGGTTTAGGGATTCGCATATCGCCTAATGTAATTAGTGATTCAAAGGTGGAAGTAGGAGATAAAATAATAATTACGGGGTTTCCAGGAATGCATGGTGCTTCACTGATTGCTGGAAGAGAGGGGATTAATCTTAAGACTACTTTAGAATCTGATGTCGCACCTTTAGTAGATCTCCTATTACCTCTTGTCAAAGAAGGAGCAATTCATGCCATGAAAGACCCCACTCGAGGAGGAACCGGGAGCGCATTAAATGAGTTTGCAGAGAAATCTAATGTGGGACTTCTACTAAATGAGGATGAAATACCCATTCATCCAGAAGTAAACGGAGTTTGTGAATTACTCGGTTTGGATATCTTCTCTCTTTCATCTGAAGGTAAAGCAATTATAGCTGTTTCTGCTGAAAAAGCAGAAGAAGTATTGACTCAAATAACGAATCACCCATTAGGAAAAGATGCCAAAATAATAGGCGAAGTTACAGACAAGTATAGAAGAAAAGTAGTTTTGAGAACCATTATTGGTGGACATAGATTATTAAGAAAACCTTTAGGTGAACCTATACCTAGAGTGTGTTAAAGGGTCATAGAAATGGTCGATGTAACAATAGAAATCTTAGTTTCAGGAATAGTACAAGGAATAGGTTACAGACCATTTGTGTATAATCTTGCAAAGGAGCTAGATCTTAAAGGTAATATTCAAAATTTAGGAGATGCAGGAGTAAAAATAATAGTTCAAGGATCAAAGGAAATCTTGGATAGATTTATTGAACTGCTCAAAGAAAATAAACCTAAATTATGTATTTATGAATCATTTCGAGTAAATTGGAAAACAACTTCTTCTCTTTTTGAATCTTTTGAAATTGCTAAGAGTTCGAGTGAAACAAAAGGTATAGGATTTTCTTATCTTCCGCCAGATGTTTCGATTTGTGATGAATGTTTACAAGAACTAGATTCTAAAGAGAGAAGAAGAACTAATTATCCCTTTAATTCTTGTGTAGATTGTGGTCCTAGATATACTGTTATTGAAAAAATTCCTTATGACAGACCAAACACTGTTATGACAGATTTTCCTTTCTGTTCAGAATGTAATAAAGATTACAAAAATTCTGATGACAGAAGGTTTCATGCTCAAACAACATGCTGTATTGATTGTGGTCCTACATATTCTGTTTATTCATCAAGCGATGAAGAAATATCTTTTTCATCACAAAAAGATTTGGTAAGGTTTATTGCCAAAGAAATTGAAGATGGGAAAATTGTAGCAATTAAAGGGATAGGAGGAACACATTTAGCTTGTTCAACTCTTGATGACGAAGTTCTAATCAAACTTAGAGAAGCAAAAGGAAAACGAAAGTACAAGCCTTTTGCAATAATGGCAAGAAATGTTGAAGCTATTAAGAATTTTGCTAACCTTAATTCTGAAGAAGAAACACTCTTGACATCCTTTAGAAAACCTATCATTTTACTACAAAGAAATAAAGATTATTACCTATCTGAATGGGTAACACCAGGTTTGCACAATGTAGGCGTTATGTTACCTTACGCAGGTATTCATTATATGTTGCTTAAAGAAATGCATGAACCAACAGTTGTGATGACTAGTGCAAACCCTTCTAATTATCCTATGTTTATAGATAATGAAGAGATCAAAGAAAAATTGGATTATGTTGATTACTTCCTATTGCATAATAGAAGGATCTATCAACGCAATGATGATTCTGTTTTAAGAATTAACAAACTAGGAGTGAGATTTTCTACAAAATTCTTAAGACGATCAAGGGGATGGGTTCCTGAACCACTTCTTTCAAGCATAGACATAGGTACATCAACTTATTTGGGTATTGGAGCAGAGATGCATCTTATTCCTTCTCTTATGAAGGGATCAAAAATCATCCCAACTCAACATATAGGTACAGTAACACTACTTGAAACCTATGAGTATATGCTGGATGCTATTGAACATATTCTCAAACTATACAATACCAAAATTGATGCCATAGCATATGATATGCATCCACAGTATCTCACCTCAACCAATATAGAAGAGATTGCAGCAAAATTTGATGTCGAAGAATGTTTTGCTTTCCAACACCATGAAGCACATATTGCAAGTGTTGCACTTGAAAATAAAATCAACCCTGAAGAAGAAGTTATTGGATTAGCATTAGATGGAACAGGATATGGTCGAGATGGAACCATTTGGGGCGGAGAAATATTCACAGGACCAGTTTCCAACTTAACAAGAGCAGGACATTTAGAACAATATGCTCTCCCAGGTGGAGATTTAGCAGTAAAATACCCAATAAGAACCTTAACCTCTTTGCTCTCACATACTTACTCTTTGGATGAAGTAACTACAATAGTAGAACCCATGACAAAGTATCTTCCAAGAGGAATAGATGAATTGGAACTTATTATCAAGCAGATAGACAAAGGAGATTTTCCGAAAGGATTTCTAACGACAAGCTCTGGAAGATTTCTAGATGCAGTTAGTTCTGTTCTGGAAATATGTCAAGAACAAACGTATGAGGGAGAACCTGCTATAAGATTAGAAGGTTTAAGTTTGAGTGAAAAGAGCAATAACAAACTCCCCAAATTAAGTATTCCTTATTCAAACAAAAATGGAATTTATCAACTTGAAGTCTCAAAGATTTTTCCAGATTTGATAAACCTGAGAAGTAAATACACGAAAGCAGTACTTGGATGTGCAACTCAACAAGCATTGGGAAGAAGTTTAGCAGAAATAACTATTGAGCTTAGTAATGATAAGGGAATTGATAATATTCTGATCTCAGGAGGAGTAAGTTTAAACAGTATCATAATCGGTGAAATTGTTAATAAATTAACATTAAACCAAAAAGAAGTATTTACAAACGAAAAGGTATCTCCTGGTGATGGTGGTATCTCTGTTGGTCAAATCTATATGTTAGCTCTTCAACAGAGCAAGTAATTTTAGTAAAATCAGCTTTTTTAGCATGTTTTGATTTATTACCCCAAATAAGAGGGGTTTTTTTGATGTTTTTTCCCCAACTACCCACGATAAACCTTAAAAATTAGCTCTTAGTCACTATCAATGTCGCGACTGTTAACCCTATTTAAATTAGGGCAAACAAGACGTAAATAATAGAATCCTAATTGGAGGATTTATACGAAATGACTTGGATTGAAACACTGTTAATGATAACTGTTCCCGGTATTCTTTTCATTGTTATCATGGCTTTATTTATTGATTGGCTTGATAGAAAAGTTTATGCTAGGGGGCAAAACAGAAAAGGTCCACCATTTTTACAACCTCTATATGATATAGTTAAATTGACAGCAAAGGAGTCTATAATACCAACAGGTGTTAGTAAATTCTGGATGACTACTTTACCAATATTGTTCTTCGCCACTTCGCTTACAGGAGCTTTAATGATTCCTATAGCCATTTTTGATGATATTACTGGCGTAGCAACTGGTTTTGCAGCATTTGATTTCGATATATTCTTTGTACTTTTTATCATTCTTTCTTTTGGATTGCTCATATATTTCATGGGTATTGTTACAAAGAATCCATTTGCTCAAACCGGTTCAACAAGATCAATTGTACAAGCTTTAAGCTTCGAAATACCATTGGCATTCAGTTTACTAGTACCAGTCCTAATTGTAGGAGTTGGGGGAAGTTCTAACACAGCTTCATCCTTCAGACTTGGTGAAATTAGCGCAAATCTTTTTGCGAGTATTGGTGATAATCTATGGCTTATAATAGGCTTGGTTATTGCTTTTTCTATTTCTATAATTGTCATGATGGCTGAACTTGAGGCATTTCCATTTGACTCTCCCAAAGCTCACACAGAGCTTGCTGATGGATGGTTAGTTGAATATGGCGGTTGGAGATATGCTTTAATTATTCTTGGAGAAAGAATAGGTGCATTCTTCATCGGTGGATTAATTGTGACATTGTTTCTAGGTGGTCCCTCTGTGGGTCTAGAAGCAGTGATAGTGAATCCTGTTTTGATGGGTTTCTTGAATATAATTTTCTTTACATTGAAATTAATAGCTGTAATAGCCATTATGGCTTTCTTAAGGACATTAATTTCTCGTATTAGAATCGATCAAACAGTAAGGTTAGCTTGGAAAATTGTTCTTCCAATTGCAATAGTCGCATTAATGCTAACTATTGGATTAAAGATGATAGGGGTGTAATGTCGATGATGGAATGGTATATAGCATTAATAATTGACCTTGTGGCCAGTATAGTACTCGCTGTTGTAGTTTGGTTAATCAGCAAAAGGGTACGTTACATTCTAGGTACACAGCCTCCAGAACAAAGTAAAATGAAGAAAGAGCTTTTCTCAAGTGGAGAAGGTTCTATTCTAGCCAAACCTAGAAAAATATTCATTGACACTTATGTGTTCATTGCTTTCTTTGTTCTGTTTGATATCGCAGCATTCATTCTAGCTACAGTCTTCTTTGTAGGAATAGCTCCAGGAGCAACTTTAGAAGCAGCTCTTATCTATTTAGCACTAATACTTGTTACAGTTTTAGTTGCAATAAAGAAGAAGTATCCAAGAGATGCAGCTGACCCTGTCTTAGAAGGAGGAATTGAATAATGAGTTTAGTAATCATATATATCTTCATGATTCTAGCGATTCTAGCTGCAATCTTTGCACTAGAATGCAGACGACTAATGTTTTCTATAATTGGTTTGATAGCTATGAATCTATTTCTCTGGGTATTGTTACTGATACTTAACGCTATGTTTCTAGCGTGGATACAACTCATAGTATATGGTGGTGGTTTTACTGCACTATTTGTTGTGGTTGTAGCTTTAACAGAAAAACAGAGAGATGAATCATTTGACTGGAAGAGATCTGTAATCGCACTTGCCATTGTAGCTATTCTAATGGGGATAGCAATTTGGGGAGTAATAGCTTCAGATCTTAGTATTACATTCGGAACAAGCACTATAGGTGAATCCTTACGTGCTCTATGGACAGAAAGATTAACTGATTTGATACTGCAAGCTGTTGTGTTCTTTGCAACATCTATAGGCATTGGATCATTGTTTATCCATCATAAGAAGAAACACAAGGAGGAGACAAAAGCATGATAGAACAATTACATTTACTGATTCTAGGCATTGTCTTATTTGGTGTAGGCTTGTATGCCTTACTTGGAAAAAGAAATCTCATCAAGATTCTTATGGGTATTGAAATAATGACAATAGCTGTAAATGTCGTGTTTATTGCTTTGGGAGCAAATATTGCTAATGCAACTTTTACAAGGTTTGCACAGATCTTTCCTTTGATTTCAATCGCTATTGGTGCAGCTGTATTGGCTGTAGGTTTAGCAATAGCCATCAATAATTATCGACATGCTCATAGCGTGGATACAGATGAGATGGCTACATTGAAGAGGTGATAAAAATGGTACAAACAATAATACTATTTGCAATAATTTCTGTAGTAGTTCCTATTATTGGTTCTTTTCTATCATTACTATTGAAGAAATTACCAACAGTTAGAGACTTCTTCAGCGTATCTACAATAGCAGTATCAGCAATAATGTCAATTTTGATATTTGGTACTTATAAAGGAGAAACGTACTATCTCTTAAATTGGCTAAATTGGGGAGATAATAAATCAGGAATATACCTGGATTCATTATCAGTCTTAATGGTGCTAATTGTATCAATCTTGAGTATGCTAATTGCATTCTTCTCTATAGAATACATGAAAGAAGACAAACACAAAGCAAGATATTGGTTCTTCATTCAAATGTTCGTTGGAGGTATGTTATTACTAGTTCTTGCTCACGACATGGTATTCTTATTCCTTGGCTGGGAAATTGTAGGACTTTGTTCTTGTTTCCTAATCGGACACTTCTTCATGAAGAAAGGTGAAGCAGGAGAAAAACCAGCAAAGAGTGGAATTAAAGCTCTTATCATGACAGGAATTGGAGATCTTGGTCTCTTAGCGTTCTTAGCTTGGATTTATTACGAAAACAAAAAACTTGGTTTAGCTAATCCATTGATCATAGACACAACAACACCACTTGGAGGAACTTATCCAATTGTTATGAGTATTCTATTACTCTTAGCTCCGATAACAAAATCTGCACAATTTCCATTGCAATCATGGTTGAGTGCAGGTGATACAGTTGATATAGATGCAATGCAAGGTCCAACTACAGTTTCAGCATTAATTCATGCTGCAACAATGGTTAAGGCTGGTGTCTACTTAGTAGCTAGATTCTCACCCATCTGGGATAGCGAATTCTTCTACATTGTACTAATGATAATAGCTGGAGTGTCTTGTGTAGCTGCTGCATTTGGTGCATTAGTTACGACAGATCTGAAAAGAGTTCTTGCATACAGCACAATCTCACAGCTTAGCTATATGTTCTTAGCCTTTACAATAAGAGAGGATCATGGAACTGGACTAATACCAGGTCAGATGCACTTATTATCCCACTCAATCTTCAAAGCTCTACTGTTTTTGTCAGCAGGTGCAATAATTCATTCTATTGCAGAAGAAAGAGATATGAAGAAAATGGGTGGTTTGAAAAAAGAACTACCTTGGGTTTACGGATTCATGATGGTTGGTGTTCTCGGTTTAATGGGTATTCCAATTATCACAAATGGTGGTTATTCCAAAGAAATGATAATAACTGCTGCATATGAAGCAGCGGCAATTGATGGTGCCTCAATGCATTGGTTTACTTTCATCGTAGGTATTTTAGTAGCATTCTTAACAACTTTATATGCTGCAAGAATGTTTTTGATGATATTCCATGGCAAGAACCGAGGAGCTAGTGTGCACAAACCAAAGTATATCATGAGAATTGTTCTGGCTATATTAGCTGTTTTAGTAGTAGTTACAGGTTTCATAATTGAAGGTCCAGCTAGTAACTTCTTTACTGGAGATACAGGATATAGCCTAATACATGTAGTACTGGTGCCATTCTTATGTGCAATAGGTGCAATCATTCTTGGGTTAGGATTAGCTTATCTGTTCTATGGTAAAGGACAAACAGAAGTAGGTTTTGTAGAAAAAATCAGTGTCTTCAAAGCGCTGAGAACTTTTGTAGCAAACGGATTCTATATTGATCACTTGTACAACTTAGTATTTGTCAAACCTGTCTTCTGGATTGGTCAAAAATTATCATTCTTCAAGACTGGTAAGATAAACTGGAACATGATCTTTGGATCAGTGGTAGCGATATTTATTGTTGTTGCTACTTTGTTGGTGGTGATGGTCTAATGTTGAACACATATCTATCCTTAATCTTGATTATACCAATTGCAGGTGCTATACTCTTATCACTATTTGAGCAACTGAAAAAATTCTTAACCAAAATGAAGATAAGAACTGATTGTGTTAATCATGCTTTAGCTAACATAATTGCGTTAAGCGTCTTTGTTCTAGGATTTATTTCAGCTTATGTACCTGCATTTAGAGACTACATTGCTAGTACAACAGGAGATTTACTAAGGTTTGGACAACTTGAAGCAGTGTTAATCACAATATTCAGCTTCCTTGTCTGGATGGTAGTACTATTCAGCGTTAACTACATGAAAGGTAAAAATGGACTTGGTTACTACTATGCATTAATCTTCACTTTGCTCACCGGTTTAATTACTGTAACTATGGCAAACAATTTCATCACACTATTTGTTGGATGGGAACTGTTTGCACTAAGTGCTTATGTGCTGGTAGCTTTTGAGAGAGCAAAAAGAGGTGCAGTAGAAGCGTCAATGAAATACTTTATCATGTCAACTGCTGGAAGTATGTTGGTTTTATTAGCTACTGCTTTGACATACGGTTTCTATGGTTCGGTAAACTTTGAACTTGTTTCTACAGCAGTACAAGCTAGTGGTACAGCAGCTATTGCCGTTGTAATAATCTCGTTGTTCATAACAGGCTTTGCAGTAACTGCAGCCATGCTATTCTTGAACGCTTGGTTACCAGATGCTCACAGCTTAGCTCCTTCAACTATTTCCGCACTACTTTCTGGAATTGTTGTTAAAGCTGGTGCAATAGGTATCTATAGAACTTTATACTTCGCATATACTCCTGAAGTACTAAGTTCTGGTGCCGGAGCTGTTATCTCTTGGTTAGGTATCTTCACAATGATTGAAGGGAATTACTTAGTGTTCTCTCAATTCAAGCGTAAAGATATTGTTGATTTCAAGAGAATCTTAGCATACTCGACCACTGTACACCTTGGTTACATCATACTCGGAATTGGTTCTCTAGCTCCTGGCAATTTAGGAGTTCAAGCATCAGTATTCCACATACTTACACACTCTTTAGGTAAAGGTGGTCTGTTCTTGCTCAGTGGAGTTCTAATTACAACACTTGGGTCAAGAGATCTCAGAGACATGATAGGTATAGGAAGAAGATCACCCTTTATTGGTGCAGTCCTAACAATAGGGTTACTATCGTTAGGTGGTATTCCTATAACAGGTGGTTTTGCATCAAAATTAATGGTAATTCTCGCTACTTTCAATGGTGGTGCCAACGCCGCTAATCCTTTGATGTTTATCAACAGCATTTTGTTGGTTGTTATGGCTATCATTAACTCCTTACTAGCTTTAGGAGGATATCTATATATTCTAAAGAAAATGCTCTTCGATGAGCCAGACGCTAAAGATACAGGCAAAATAAAAATACCAATATTCGAAAAAATGGCTTTAGCTATAATTGCAGTTGTTCTAATAGTTCTTGGTCTATGGCCAGAATTAATTGTGAGCAAAATAGCACTTATAGTTTAGTCTATTTTTCCTTTTTCCTCTTTTTCTTTATTTTAACTCTAGACTCTATTGACATAAGATTTTCAAAATAGTTGTAGTTCTTAGAAAATATTATAACAAAGTATTTCACAGAAAAATCATGACTCTGGAAATACTCTCAGGTATTTTCTCAATTAGTGCAGGTTCTATTACAGCTTTACTGTGGATCATAGTAATACTAAGAAAGAAAGGAGACTTGTTCATAGAACATCCCTTTGAAAGATTATTTCATGTTACAGCTGAATTTATAATGTCTATTTCAGCAATAGTCGGAGGGATTGCTTTAATTCTACAGTTGACTTGGGGACTGTACGTGTTCTTTTTTGCAATGGGTTTAATACTATATGCAATTGTTAATGCAATTGGTATTTATGGAAAAAAGAAATACAAACTATTACTTGTTGTATTAGTTACCTCAGCAATATTAACAATTACCCTTGCAATAATAGATTTTATAGTGTTAGTATTCTGAGTACTCACACTATTTTTCATGTTTAATATTTTCTCCTATGCTATACAAAAATATCATAGAAGTTTTAGGACCCATGCGTTCAAAACGTTTTGATAATTCTTTTTTGACAAGTTTATAATTTTCAGACGTATCAAGATTATCCATGAAATCTCTAAAGGACCCGTACTCTTCCTGGATTTCTGAAAAGACTATTGCATTGATAATTGCTGCTTCAATCTTAGCTCTGTTTCTTATTATTCCTGAATCTTGTAATAGTCTTCCAATATCGTCTTCATCAAATTTACTTACTTCTTCTATGTTGAAATTTTTGAAAGCTTCTTTGAAATTAGGCCACCTATCAGAAATAAGCTGCCAGCTTAAACCTGCTTGGAATACACATCGAGTCATATTTTCATAATAGGAATTATCGTTAGGAGGCTCTGTATCTCTGAAAAACCAACCAGTTAGTACGTTTTCTCCAGGCATGAGTAAACAATAAAATCTACATTTATTATATTAATGTTATTACAATATTAAGCAGTGAGAAATGTGAATTGGGTAGAATAATAAGTCTGATGCAATTTTTTAAATGGTAAAATTGCAGTTATCTGAATACCATTTTTCATACTCATCCAAGAAGGATGCCCTTACAAGAAGATAACCTTAATGCAAGGGTAAAAACTTAAAGGAATTGCTGATTTTGTATTCTAATGGATATCTATGTTTTGGATATAGAAACCACAGGTCTTGCTGGATTACCTAAAGATCATGTTGTTGAAATTGCCATAATGCGAGTAAATGTGTTAAAACAAAAAATAACCCAAGTATACCACTCAATAATTCATTACGACACAAGCACATGGGATGATAACTTACGCAATTCATGGATATTCAGAAAAGGTGTTCTATCAGTTGATGTAATACAAAATGCTGAGAAAGATTTAACGATAGTAATTGAAGAAGT
The DNA here is from genome assembly GCA_019057375.1 of Candidatus Heimdallarchaeota archaeon. Classification (GTDB taxonomy): domain Archaea; phylum Asgardarchaeota; class Heimdallarchaeia; order Heimdallarchaeales; family Heimdallarchaeaceae; genus UBA460. The sequence goes on along the minus strand of DXJF01000045.1, from coordinate 37,420 downwards.
ACGTCAAATTCTTGCTGGTAAATTTATTGCAGCATATAATAATGCATTTGATTTTGATAAGTTTCTTCGGCATAATCCATGGAATATCAACGAAGAAAGCAGTAGAACAAAAACAGCTCCATGTGTAATGTTATCTGCATCAGAGTACCTTAGACCTCCTGGCAAGAAATATAAAAACAGAAATTACAAATTGGATTATTCAAGGAGAAAACTTCTTAGTAAGAATACAGAAAGCATCATTACAAACAAAGAACTTGAAGAGAAGATTGGGGAGTTTGAAGAACATAGAGCAAATTATGATGCGTTTTATACGGCGTGTATCCTTCTAGAATTGTATAAACGGAAACAATATAGAATCATTCCACTGATATATTATGCTCATTCCATGAATATCTATGGGAAAGGACAAGAGAAGAGAGAACTTAAGCTTATAAAAAAAATATTTCCAGATGCGGATATAATTAACCCTGCCAAGTATGAGAAAAAATGGAAAGATTCTTCAGGAAAGGAAATAATGAAGAAATGTCTCGACCTTTTGAGTAAAAGTGACATAGTTATCTTTTCAGCAATAGAACTCGATAATGGACACTTTGTTGGAAGAGGAGTGTATATAGAAGTTAAATTTGCTGAGGAACTTGGTAAGGAAGTGTATTTCCTCAGAGAACATCTAGACAATATTTTTTTGTTAGAAATGTATGATGAAAATGACTGGATTGCTAAATTTGGTAAAGTCAAGTTTAAGAAATAATTTATCATATTTAACAAAAAAGAGAAAATAAGTAAGTTATTTAGCTTCCAAGTATTTTTCTAGACTTTCTAGTGTCAATTGAGCAGTTATTCCCTCTTTATGAGGTTTGAATCCAAGTCGATCATTAATAGAAAGCATTGGGGCATTAGTTGTTGCATTTCCTGTTGAAATGATATTTGCTTTTGGAAATTCTTCCTTTACCTTCAACAACATCTCAGCTTTCAACCATTTTCCAAGACCACGACCACGATACTTTTCTTGTACACCGGTGAGAAGTTGTTCGACAATGGTCTCTCTTTCAGGTCGGTATTCCAACTCTGTTAACCCAGATATGTCTCCATTAGGTTCTAAGGTGTAGAAAGTTATATGTTTTCTTCCAAGTGCTGCTCTTCGTTTTTCTGTATCTCTGAAAAGTTCAGGAGTGAAAACAATATCGTTCACATCGAGATCTCCAAAAGGCTGTTGATTAAGTGTCTCTGTATATACTTTGCAATACCTCTCAAGAATATCATCAGGAATGGAATAGACTAGCTTAAGTTCTGTATCTGGAGAACGCTTAGGACCTTCCACTGCCCATGTTTCAACCATATTCCATTCTACTTCTTCCAACTTTAGACGATTCTCAACACCAGATAGAGCTGTTTGAGCACCAATTGCCTTTAGAAAAGCTTTTCCATCTTTTTCATCTGAACCTGAAACTAGAATAGAATGGTTCTTCTTCTTTCCATATTCATATATCTGTTTCAGTACTATTGTTTCAATTCCTTTGTTCCGATATTTTTTCAGAAGAACTAAATCAAATTGTAGTAAATGTTTATTACCCTCGTAAGATGCTGATGTTTCTCGGAATCCACCATAAACAACTCTACCTACAAATTTGTTTATCGAACTATCAATAATAGCAGAGAATTGGAAATCAAATTCAGGATGATTTACTTGCATCTTCAAAGATTTTTCTGTGGGTTCATCATCAACAAAAGGATCATCAGGATTTGCTTCAGAATGTCTAATTCTTCTATACTCATGATATAGATTCCAATCTTCTTTTGTATAATTCAACAAGTCAGCTTGTTCTACTTTGATTTGATTAATATCAAATTTCTCAGTCATAATACTCAATCCTACGTTACAAATCTTAACATGTAAAATACCACCATTTAACACTTATATAGTTAATTAAATAAATTAAAATCAGTTTACTATATTCTCACATCAATCCAGTTTTCTATCTCTGTAAGAGCTTGAGTACAACCTTCATCTAACATAATTACATGACCACCTTTGCTTATTCTAGCAATGCTTTGATCCCTCGAACTGATTGAAGAAGTAATCTGTTCTATGCCTTTTATTGATACAGCTTTATCATTCTCACTATGAACAATTAATATGGGTTGACTAATATTTCCCAGAATCGGATTAAGCTTATCTAGCAATTTTGCAATTTCTACAAGACTCTTCACAGGTATTTTCTTATAAGCCGCCCAATTTTGTGGATTACCAACTAACTTTGAACTTATTTTCTCAATTTTTATCCAGCGAACAATATAATGTATAAATCTAAAATTGATAACAAACCATGAAATGAAATTAAAGGGTTTTACAGCTGTTGCACAAGTTATTACTCCGCTCAACTCGGGATTTTTTGCGGTTATATAGAGTGCGAGGGCACCACCTAAGGAAGTACCAACAATGAAGGTTGCTGGACAGCTCTTCATAAGAATTTCTAGTTTTCCTTGACAATAATCTACCCAATCTTCCCAACCTATCTTTAACAAATCTTTTGGAAATGTATTATGACCCGGAAGAGTGATATTAAGTACTTTAAAGCCTTTATTTGTAAGAAAGTCCTCAAGTGGTTTCATTACAGCACTGCAACTACCTAATCCATGTATCAATAAGAAACCAATTTTGGATGTAGAGGACACAAAGTTAAGTATGTCAAATTAAGTATATTACTTTTATTCTCTAAAGTTGAGTGACCTTGTGTTTTTGAAAAATATATTTAATCTAGCTAGTTTATACTATTGCTTGATGCTATTCAATGGTAGTAAAATTAACGTTCTTATTTCTGAAATTATTGGTAAATTAAGGGATAAACAAACAAACCCAGCTGATTTCAGAATAAATCTTAAGCGAATTGGGAATTATTTAACTTATGAAGCAGCAAAATTTCTAGAAACAGAAATAATGCAAATTGAAACACCTCTAGGGGAAGCTGATTTCAAAAAAATAAAAACTAATATCGTAGTAATTACAATCCTAAGAGCAGCACTACCAATGTCTGAAGGAGTATTAGAAGTACTCCCCAACGCCAAAGCTGGTTTAATTTCAGCTTCAAGAGGTAAAAAACTTCGAGACGATGGGAAGGATTTCCGAATTGATTGTACTTATTCCAGTATTCCATATCTTGAGGATAAGATTGCTATAGTTGTTGATCCTATGCTAGCTAGTGGATCTACATTACTATTTACACTTCAGCAAATCAAAAAACAAAAACCTCTCAGAATAATCGTTCTTTGTGCGATTGCATCTCAATTCGGTATAGAAAGAATTCAGAAGGAGTTTCCAGAAGTGAATATCCTAGCTGGTGCAGTCGATAAGGAACTTAATGAAAAGGGATACATTGTTCCTGGCTTAGGAGACGCAGGAGACAGAGCATTCAACACTTAATAAAGTACATCTCAGAAGGAGAACTAAAATGGAAAATTCAGAAACAGAATTAAAAGAACAAGAACAAAGAAATTTATTATCTTCTATCAAAGAATTTAGAGTCCCATGGAAAGAATTTCTGAGTCTATATTTGTATTTTTAGTATTGTGGTTGTTTTTTCTACTATATACATTTATATGGGCACCAGCTGCACAACAAAGTGATCCAGGTTTTGGGGATTTCACGATTGAGTATGCTAAAACCAATCCTATTGAATGGAGTATTTTCATGGTAGTAGGTGTTTGGGCTTTACTCTATTCTGTAATACTCTTTATAGAGGTCAGAGAAAGATTCATACCAGCATGGCCTTTTGTATTGGGATCATTTGCTTTAGGAATGTATGCACTGATGCCATATTTTGCAATAAGGGGAGTTAGGAGAAAAAACCCAAAGACCAAAAAAACATGGTTCACAAAAATAGTTGATTCACGCATCTTAGGTATTATATTAACTGCATTGGCTTTAGCTCTTGTATTGTTTGGAATTATTGCAGCTAGCATCAATGGCAATTGGAGCGTGTATGGATCAAGTTTTATGGACATTCGTTTCATACAAGTGATGACAATAGATTTTTCTCTGTTAACTTTGTTCTACCCTATAGTCATTTGGAGCGATATGAAAAGAAGGGAATGGCATAATATTAAATTGTTCGCACTCTTCTGCATTCCATTGTTTGGTGGCTTACTTTATCTAGTTTTAAGACCCCGACTACCAGAAAAATGAACTCTTGAAGCTTCATGAGTTCTCTATTTTTTATTTCAATCGGTTAAAATTAAATTTATAAGTCTCTTCTGTCGAATAACCAAGACTATGAAAATTCCACTACAAAAATATTGGGAGGTACAGAAGAAGTACCTAGCACCTTTCAAGAGAAGAGTGTTATTGTTAGCTTTCCTATTAAGTAGTGGAACTGTTCTACTGATTTTCTCTCCTTTAATCATTGAGAGATTCATCGATTTAGCGACCAGAGGTTTCCCAATTCAAGACATAAATGTGTTTTGGGTAGGAAAACAGATTCCTATTGTAAGTCTAAATTCAATTAATCGAGTTCTATTATTGTTAGCAGGTGCATATATTGTTCTGATGGTTATACAGCAGTTGATTACCTTAGGGTCAGTTTATTTGAGTCAAAATCTTTCATGGTCGGCAACAAACATGCTTAGATTCGATTTAACCAAACATTGTGTAAATTTAGATATGACATTTCATAATGAACATAAACCAGGAGAGATGATTGAAAGAATTGACGGTGACGTAAACACCTTAGCTACTTTCTTATCACAATTCTCTGTTCAGTTAGTTACATCCCTACTTGTAATCATTGGTTCTCTTGCAGTATTATACACTAAACATTGGATAATAGGAATTTCATTTACTGCCTTCACAATTTTAGCAATAATTGTAATGTACGTTCTTAGAAACTTTTCAGTTAAAGCATGGGAAAATCAAAGACAAACAAGCGCAGACATGTATGGAACCATAGAAGAAAGCTTGAGTGCAATAGAAGACATTCGTGCCAATGCAGGTGTGAAAAATGTTATGCGCAAGTTTCATGATGCATCTAGAAAGGATTTCAAAGCTTTTCACAGAGCTTTATTTCGAGGTCAAGTCTTTGTAATGGCTATATGGGTAGTTATTGCTATCATCAACACACTGATTTTCGCACCCAGTATTCCTTTGGTTAGAACTGGTGTGATATCATTAGGTACAGTATTCTTAATTCAAATATTTGCTGGAATATTGCTTCGACCTATATTTGTTATTACTAGACAGATGCAAGATCTTCAAAGAGCAGGAGCATCAATTGACAGAATCAACAAATTGTTTGAGATGGAAACAAAAATTCAGGATATTGGTAAAGAAAAATTATCTCCTGGTCCCTTAGCTATTGAATTTGATAATCTAAGTTTTGCCTATAATGAAGATGATTACGTTCTTAGTAATGTCTCTTTCAAACTTGAACCTGGACAAACATTGGGGATTGTTGGACACACAGGTAGTGGCAAAACAACAATTTCTAGACTTATCTTTAGATTGTATGATACCAAACAAAATGATGGAAATATTAAATTAAATGATACAAAAATTGCTGATTTATCACTTCTGGACTTAAGAGATAAAGTCTCTTATGTAACACAAAATGTGGAGTTGTTCCAAGCTTCGATTAGAGAAAATGTAACATTATTTGATAATAGAATACCTGATATTCGCATCGAATCAATTCTTCTTGATATTGGTCTAGGAAACTGGTTAGAGAAACTTCCAGAAGGTTTAGATACAATTATTTCATCTAGTGAGCACGGAATTTCTGCAGGTGAAGCTCAACTGTTAGCTTTAGCTAGAGTATTCATTAAAAGCCCAAATTTAGTTGTTTTAGATGAAGCTTCATCAAGATTAGATCTTGCTACAGAGCATTTACTTGATCAAGCAATTGAAAAATTGCTCATTAATAGAACAGGCATAATAATTGCTCATCGGCTAGCAACTCTGGAAAAAGTTGATGATGTTCTGATTATCGATAAAGGGAAAATAATCGAATACGGAAAAAGAGAGGAATTAGCAAATGATAAACAAACGAAATTCTATCATTTGCTACAAACAGGAGAAATTGAGGAGTTGTTGAAATGAAAGTATTAAGGTTATCTTGGAGAATGTTACGCTATAAACCAGGATTGGTTTTCGCAGGTTTTCTCTCTGATATATTGTTCTTTCTTCAGCCCTTAGCAGCAGCTATAATAGCTCGAGAGATTTTCAACAAACTAGAGGGGGTAGCAGGTTGGAATATAAGTGTCAATATCTGGGTTTTAGTACTTCTAGTTCTTCCTCTAACCCTAACCATGCGACTTGTTGGAGATTTTGTTTTCATTTTCACAATGTGGGTCTTTATTCTAGCTAGTAGAGTACTAATAAGAAGAAATATGTTACTTGGAATTTTCAAGAAACCAGGAGCCGTTGCATTACCTGATTCACCAGGAGAAGCTGTTTCCAGATTCAGAGGAGATATAGAAGAGGTTATGTGGTTTGTTTATCACCTTACATCCTTCTTTAGCTTAGGAATTTTTACAGGAATATCCTTCTATCTTATGGGAGATATCAACTGGAAGGTAACAGCATTTGTAAGTGTTCCATTTCTGTTTATGATGATATTGGTTTTCTTCACTAGACCAATTTTCACAAGGTTAAGAAAAGATCGTCGAAAAGCTGCTGGTGCAGTAACACGAACTATTGGAGAAATATTCAGATCGGTTCAATCAATTAAGGTTGCAACAGCTGAAGATAATGTACTAGAATATTTTGGAGAAATAAATCGAAAGAGAAAAATAGCTGAAGTAAAAGATGAATTCTTCCATCGTTTAATTCACGCCATTTACTATGTTACAGTCTATTTGGGAATAGGTACCATACTGCTGCTAGTTGGAAATAACATGCAAAGTGATATGTTTTCAGTTGGTGATTTAGCATTTTTTGTAGTATTATTAGGAGAACTAGGTGAATTCATCTGGGACATGGGAGACATGGTTCCAAGATACATGCGTACTAAAGTTTCACTTGAGAGGATGTTTAAACTAATAAAAAGTGAAGATCCTGAAGTAACAGAATTTGATTTAGTTAGGCATGGTCCAATCTATCTCAAAGAAACATATCCAAAAATACAAGCGTTGAACATTGCAGAAGAAAATAAATTAGTGAATTTTGAGATAAAAAATCTATCTTATATCTATCCAGGTTCCGACAAAGGCATTAAGGATATTAATTTTTCAATAGCTAAAGGATCGTTTACAGTAATCACAGGTAGAATAGGTTCAGGGAAAACTACTCTCCTACGAACTTTGATTGGTTTACTACCAAAGGATGAAGGGTTGCTATTGTGGAATGGGAAGGAAGTCGAGAAACCAGATGATTTCTTTGTACCACCAATAACAGCTTATACATCACAAGTTCCACGTCTCTTTAGTGAGACAGTAAAAGAAAATATATTAATGGGATTACCTGAGGAATCCGTTGCTATTGAAGATTCCTTGAAACTAGCAGTAATTGAAAAGGAAGTTTTGGGTTTCGAGAAAAGCTTAGATACGCTAATTGGTCCAAAGGGTGTCAAACTATCAGGGGGTCAAAGACAACGTTTAGCGGCAGCAAGAATGTTTGCAAGAGATTCAGAAATATATATTTTTGATGATCTATCAAGTGCTCTTGATGTTGAAACAGAACAAAAACTCTGGAAACGAGTTTTTGACAGAACTGGAGTATCAACTTGTTTAGCTGTCTCACACCGTCCAATCGCTCTTCGAAGAGCTGATAATGTTATTGTATTGAAAGATGGAAAAATAGATGCTCAAGGCAATTTGGATGATTTATTAGAAACAAATGCAGAAATGAGAAGATTGTGGGAAGAAAAAATTGTTAAAACAAGAACAGATTCCCTTACCACTCAAACAGATTAAAAAATGATTGAAGGGGATTCCTCTAATTATAATCTTCTTTTAAAGAAATCCAAAATTGTTTTGAATGAGCGAATACGGAATTCTTGATCGGTGAAACCACCGTGACCAATATCAGTATGTTCTACATACTCAAAGGTTTTTTCTCCTTCAGTTCCTTCTTTCCAACCTAGCTCCAACATTTTGTCTTTATAGATTCTTGCTTGAGTTATTGGACAGCGTGGATCATGAGTCCCATGAACAATTAGTAGAGGTGTCTTTAGATTTTCTACAAAATGAATTGGGGAGCGTTCCTTGTAAAGATCCCCTTTTTCATCAGGTTTTCCAAACATCATATGAAGATAGTATTTGAAATGAGGCATGCTTTCGTCATATAGCTGTTTCCAGTCTGTTATTCCAACGCTTGCTGCACCAGCTTTCCAAATATCTGGTTTCTTTACAGTAGCCCAAAAAGTCATATATCCACCATATGAACCACCAAAGATACCTATTCTACTAGAATCAACATAATCTAGAGTTTTAAGATAATCAACACCAGCAACAACATCCTCGAAATCGCCACCACCTATATCTTCGACGTTTAAGTCTTGAAAATTTCTACCATATCCTGTTGAACCGCGAAAATTAGGCTTGAGAATAACGAAACCATTGTTGACAAGTATCTGATCAAACATACTAAAATTTCGAAGATATTGACTAGTGGGGCCACCATGTACTTGTACTAGTGCAGGTAATTTCTTACCCATTTCGATATTTTTTGGTTTGTAAAGTACAGCGCCTATAGTAAGATTATCTGTTGATGGATATTCAACATAATCGTCTGTTATAAAGAAATCAAGATCTAAATCACCAAGATGAGGATGTATAAGTTCTTCAATCTTATCCTCATTCAGATCATACTTAATTAACTTACTTGGGCTTGTAGATGAATTTAAGGTTACCATCAATGATTCGTCATTTTTTGTTATTGCACTTCCAGCAGCAATTCCTGGAGGAAAATCAAGGATTCTTACATTACCAGAATCTAAATCATAGATTAAGGGAGAGATTGTAGCTTTAGAATTTCTAGTACAGACTAAGAATTCTCCATTCTTTGATAACTTTCCAGAATATTCTTGATACCTACCATCACCAAACCATTTAATTTCATCTGTATCTAAATTATAAACGCCTGCTCTAGAATTCCCTTCGAAATCAGAAGTTACAGCTAGCAATTTCCCATCCTCAGAAATATCTGTTACGCCATCTCTAGAACCTACTTTCAAACTTAAGAGCTTTCTTTGATTTGAACCGTCTGGTTCCATTATCCAGATATCACCATTTTGGAAATTTTCTGTATCATTATATCCAAAAACAATGAAGTCATTCTGGGGACTCCACAAAGCTCCTATAACAGGTCTTGGATAATTGGTTAATTCTTTAATTTCTTTAGTTTCAAAATCAAGACTAAATAAATTCATTTGTCCATTTCTAGTAGAACGAAAGAGTAATTGTTTTCCATCGGGGCTTGAATGTGCAACATGTTCCTGGAATGAAGGTGTATTAGTTAATTGTTCTATTTCCTTTGTAGTTAAATTAAGAAGATAAAGATCGTGTTTTTCATCACCATCTTTATCCTTAGCGAAGATAATACCATTATTATCTCTAGTCCACAGATAACCAGACCTGAGTGCTCTTGGTACCTCGCCATTACTAATCTGTTTATAGTCACCAGAGGACAGATTCATTACATAAAGCTCAATTCTCCCAGTAATATCCCAATAAAAAGCAACTTCATCCTTCGAATGGTTCAATGAGGGCATATAAAACTGTGGAATTCGAGCTAATTTTTCGATCAAATCATCTGACATAAGAAACCATCTTGTTTTTTTTTAAAGGCTTTACTATTTATATACAACAGTTTTTCAGAAAAGTACACTTTATGGTCACAACTTGTGTTGTTTCTTTTTAAATATAGAAGAGAGTATTTGCTTGGAAACAAGTAAAACAAAGTGAATAAAATGGGAAAAACAATAGTCAAAGAAGACGAAGAAATCGAACTAACTCATATTGATGGTGATTTGGAAGTACAAGATGGAGCCACAATAGTTGTTCCAAAAAGTGCAGAAAGATTAACTGTTAGTGGTAAATTGCTTAGTAAAGGAGATATCATGATCAAAGGATCTGTTTCAGCAGAAGAGATTAGACATTCTAATGGATATCTTGAGATAGAAGGTGATGTTAAAGCTCAAGAAGTGAAAGTTCATAGTAGAGGTGTAAGGAATGGGTCAAAACTAGAAATTATTGGCTCTTTAGAATGTAATGAAGCAGAGATAGAAGGAGCCTTAGAAGTAGATAAAGACCTTTCTTGTGATGGTTTGGAGATAAATGGATCTTGTGTTGTACATGGAGTGGCACAAGTTAATGATTACGAAATAAATGGATCCGCCAAACATGGAATGGATTTAAGTGCTGGTGACCTAGAAGTCAATGGTTCACTAAAAGCTCAAGCTAATGTTACTGTAAAAACTGATTTTCAACTATCTGGTTCTGCTAAAATTGAGGGAATATTAGAAGCTCCTGAAGTTGATATAGGTGGGTCTTTATCCTGTTATGAACTCATATCAAATTCTGTTGAAATTGGAGGAGCGGCAAAGATAGAAATTTCAAAAATCGAAAAAGAATTGAATGTTGGTGGCTCTTTCAAATGCACAGGAAACATGGTAGCACCTTCAGTGAGCTGCAATGGAGCTTGTGGTTTTGGTGATGAATCGGTAATTCAGAATCTAGTGATAAATGGTTCTACCAAAGTTGGAGCAAATTTCAAATTTGATACTATCAAAGTCAATGGTGCCTTTAAAATGGGTGACAATGCAACTGGTAATGAACTAACTATTAATGGTTCTTGTGGAGCAGAAGGAAATCTAAAACTTGAAGGAGATTTACAAATCAATGGATCTTTATCAGCTTCCACTCTTCAAGCTAATGAGATAAAGATTGAAGGTAGCATGTCTGCTGATGAAACTACTGCCAAATTTGTTTACGTTGGAGAGGATTCTAGAGTAAGAGGAATTCTTAGAGCTGATAATGTGGAAGTTGATGATGGAGGACGTGTAGATCACATCATTGCTGATAAAGTCAAATTAGGCGAAGATACTAGAATTGGAAAGTTAGAAGCTAATGATATTGATGCTGACCCATCCGCGAGATATAAGTAATTTGAGCAAACCTTTCTGATAAAAGATTGGGTTTCAGTTTCTTGAGGCCCAATCTTTTTAATGTACAAAATTCAGATTTAGTTGTGTGAATTAAATGCCAGCAAGTAACAGAACAAGATATGATATTTATGCAGACGTAATTTCTGTTCTACAATTTTATAGTGAAGCTGGTATTTCACAAATTGCAAGAAGGGCTAATTTACCTATAGACAGGGCCAAGGGTATAATTCATTTCATGTTATCACGTGGTCTTATGATTAAAAATGAAAATCCCAAAAAAAGACCTGCAGTAATCTATAGCTGTACGACAAGAGGTTTTCAATATCTTGAAATGTATAAGCAGCTTTCCCACATGGTTGTTGAGATAACAGAAGATGAAATGGAGTTTGAGTCAGAATTCAAAATCGAAGGAATTTAATTCCACCATCAAAACCATTTTATTAATGTAGATTGTTTAGACTATATAATGGTTTATTTAAAAGAACTTGATGCCAAGGATTGGCCAGATTTTAAAGAGATAGTCAGTGAAGCTTTTTACCGTGAAGATGTTCAAGAACAGGGTTTTCTTAAATTGATAGGTGATGAAGGTTTTATTGGAGCTTTTAAAGAAGATATGCTCATCGGCTACCTTCGCCTAATGACTCACAAGGATTATGGCCATTTAGGACAAATTGCAGTAACAAAATTCGAAAGAGGCAAAGGTTATGGAAACAAACTCATGGAAAATGCCCTTGGTTACTTTAAAGTAAAAGGGATGACAAGAGTAGGCTTATACGTAGAAACAAAAAACCAAATATCTATCTCATTATATGAAAAATATGGATTTGAGAAGCAATTTGAATCATGTCATTATTGGATAGAGGAAGAGTTTTACAAACAAATAGAAGAAACAAGCGAAAAAGTTGAAAAATCTGAATTAAAAATTCTAACATCTACTGACTATAATACTATAGTAGAAGTATTTCCTGAAATTAACAGAGAAGAACTTGAAGCACATTTGAACAACATTCAAAATCCTGGTTTAACAGGAGGTGAATCTATTCCTCTCGGCTTATTTGTAAACAATAAACTACAAATTTACGGTAGATTAAATCCAGAATTTCCAGGTTGTAGGCCCTTTCTAATTACCGATCCCAAATACGTTGATGATTTTATTTCTGGCACAGTTAAATTCATGAAGAAAAACTATATTCGCTTAACTTTTGATAGAAACAGTAAACTAGCCAATTTTTTCCAAGAAAGAGGTTACAAGCTTTGGCATCATATGTTTTTCATGGAAAAAGAGGAAATAAAGTAATAAGAAGCGTTCATAAGAAAATCATACTTTAAATTTAGCTTTTCACAATTTTTCTCGATATGGATTTTGTGTCTTTAAATAGTATTCTGGAAATTAAATAGTAGATGAAAGAAGAGAATACTAAACAAATGTATGAAACAACTATCAGGGAAAAATATCCTTGCTATAGTTATGCGATACTGTTTTTAGATGCAGATAACATAAATCAAAGAAAAATCGGATATTCTCTTCTAGCACCTCTCTTCAAGTTACTTCCAAAAGAATTACAAGAATATGTAAAATTTATTTGGGAGATAGATTCTGAAAAACGAAAGATGCCATATTCTTTCGTTAAATGCTGTGAAAAAATATTCGCTGAATAAGTGTCCTTCTGAATTAATTGATTACCATTGTGTTTGAGATTGTGCCAGTTTTGCTTGACTTTCACCTGCAAACTGTTCTCCTTCTAAATCAAGTTCTCTTTCAATAGGAAGTTCAGACCCAATTGAATTTCTCATTAAATATCTTCTTTTCACTGTTATTAAAATAGATACAAGGATGAACGCTCCAAAAATAATCAGAACTACAGTATAATCAGGAAGCGTCATTAATGTTAACACTAAAAACCAAATTATTAAACCTATCTTATCAAAATTAATAGAATTAGAATGGTGAAGAATAGAAATTCCCACTAGTTAATCTTATGTGCTAGCAGAGCTCATTGCTCCAGAGTTGAATCATTTTGATTCATCTAACCAATTTCAGTTCATTGCTTACTAATTCACATCTTAAGAACTATGTGATATATCCTTCAAACAATAAAATAATTTATCAGAATAAATGTTTTTGGTGAAAAGATACCGAGTAATGCTTAAGAAAATGTAAAATTAATACTAGTTGAAGGGAACAAAAAATGAAGAGTATTTCTAATCAATCAGATCGAAGGTTACCAAAACCTCATTCTCAACCTACATATAACCTTACAGTAAGAGATTGGCGAATTCCCATGAGAGATGGAATTCGTCTTTATGCTAAGGCATGGCATCCAGAGGGAGATGGACCTTTCCCAGCAGTTATCAATTATGACCCCTACCGTTCTTCTGATTGGCGAACTATGTCGCGTGGCAATTTCTTTCATTTTCTCGCTAAACATGGCTATGTTGTTCTTCATCTAGGAGTACGTGGAACTGATGGATCAGAGGGCATAGTAACTGATGAATACCCATTGCAGGAACAAGAAGATGGTTATGATGCTGTTGAATGGGTAGCAGCTCAATCATGGTGCAATGGAAAAGTAGGAATGATAGGTACTTCATATGCTGGTTTTACTGCTGTTCAAGTTGCTATGCATCGACCCCCTCATCTAAAAACTATCATTCCACTTTATGCAACTGATGACCGTTATACAGATGATGTACATTATGAAGGAGGAGCTTTATGTTCTTTATTTGATTTAGCAGGATGGGCATCTATGATGGTTTCTATGAACGCTTTACCACCTGCAGAGAGTATTGGTGAGGATTATGAAGCAGTCTGGAATGAGCATCTAGATGGAAATGAACCCTACCAACTGAATTGGTTAAAAAATCAAATAGATGGACCATATTGGAGACCTGCGTCATTGAGACCAAATTTCGACTCTATAGAATGTCCGGTTCTAATCATAGGTGCTTGGCGTGATTTTTACCGAAATAGTGCATTGAGAATGTATGAGCATTTAAATGTTCCAAAGAAATTATTGATGGGTCCTTGGGGGCACGTTTTTCCAGATTGGGGATATCCCGGTCCTTCAATTAACTACATGCCACAAATGGTTCGATGGTTTGATCACTGGTTAAAAGATTTGGATACAGGTATGATTGAAGAGCCCAGTTTCACTGCTTTTATGAGAGAATCTAGTTTTACAAATCCTGACTTCAAAGGAGGGCTAGGTTATTGGAGCGAGCTAGAAAAATGGCCTTTGACTAACATGAGTGAAAAGAGATTTTTCTTAAGTGCTCAAACGAAATTAGAAGAAGAAATCAAAGGAGAAGGTAGTGATGACTTTACTTATCATGTAGCAGTTGGTATGGGAACCCCAACATGGCACATCAACATTGCAAAAGGAGGAAAAGAAGAACAAGACTTTGATGAGAATAATTCTTTGTTTTATACTTCAGATGCCTTAAATGAAAGGTTGAATATTATGGGACGTCCCCAGTTAGAACTAACCTTTTCGTCTACAGCTCCGATTGTTAATTTAATTGTGAAATTATTTGATGTTGCACCTGATGGAAGCTCAGACATAATTACTTGGGGGGTTCTTAACCTAACTCATAGAAATTCACATACAGAACCTAAATCATTAATTCCTAGAGATAAAGTGAATTTGAATATTGAATTTGATGCAACTTCATGGATTTTTCATCCTGGACATACCATAAAAATCTCCTTAGCAAGTTCTGACTTTCCGAATATATGGCCTTCACCTTATTCGGCAATAAATACAGTATGGTGGGGTGAAGAGTATCAATCTTGTCTAATATTGCCTGTTATACCTGAAAGTAATCCTGAGGAAGCACCATTATTTGGAGAAATAGAAATGCCACTGGATGTTTACAAGATTAATTATGCTCCATCAAAATCGAAGTTATTTTATGACTTAGAAAATGCAAAAACGACATTTCAATTCAGTCAAAGCCAAGAAGGAAGCTTACCTGAAGATGGAATATTCTTAACTTTTGATGAAAACTCATCGTTTACCGTTTCAGATAAGAATCCAGCAAATGCATTGCTGCAGAATGAACATGACATCCAAATAAGAACAAAAAAATCAAACAGCAGAGCTGTAACCAAGGCTCAACTTGAGAGTGATAAAGATAATTTTCATGTTAGTTATGAACTTGTTGTAACACTTGATGAGAAAGAGAAGTTCAAACGAAATTGGTCACAATCTTTTAAACGAAATCTAGTTTGAGTGCAAAAAAAAGAGGAGATAAATGTCACTTCTTTTTTCTTTTAAATATATATACGGGATGGCACCATATTCAGACAATTTCAGTAGAACACGTTTGAAAATGAGAACACCAATCAAAGGATTATTTCAACCACTCTTTGCACACGGGATTTTTGGTAGTATGTTAGGTGCTTTGCAAGTAAATGACATGATACTTAATCGTGAAATATTAGGAGGAAATGCACGCTTAAAACCAAAGTGATAAAACTGTAATGGTGGGGACTGGGTGATTTGAACACCCGACCAATTGGTTTCTTCGTGGTTCTTTGCCTAAGCAAAGTTCTCTGGAGCCAACCACTCTACCGGACTGAGCCAAGTCCCCGACCAGCTGCTCGTTGTTTTCTCATCATGTATTCTTTTAAGGTTTTCTTTATGCAATTTGAGTTTACAAAACAAAATCTGTTTAAAATTAGTTTATTACTATTCAGGTTTTCTTATCATTGCCCAGTTTATAATTTCAGTTTCTGGAACTTTCATTTCATCAATTAATTCAAATCCTAAATGCTCATATAAACTAATATTCCCTTGAAAATTTGTTTCTAGAAATACAGGATATCCTTCTTTTTCTATATATTCTAGCATTGGCTTAATCAGAGCACTTCCATATCCCTTCCCTTGATATTTGGGGTCAACACCAATATTCGCCAAATACCAGTGAGGTTCTTTCATAATTTCTTTGTGTTTCTTTAGTATAACATCAGTTAATTGTTGAATATCTCTTGTAGATCGTTTTCTTTCATCCTTCTGTCTTGCCAACGCCCGACCCATACTTAAAGCTCCACTTCTAATTGATCTCCAGATACCCATGTGTTCTTTTCCTGGTGGTAACCATTTTGCGACTCCTTCGATTTTGTTAGTAGGAGAATAAACTTTCCCATATCTTATCCCATCTTTTATCAAATATCTCCATAAAAATGGAGAATACTTCATTTTTTCTTCAGAACTTGGGTAAACTAAACAGATTAATGGATCATCATGAAAAGCCCTTGTTAAGACCATAGTAGCTTTTTCAATATCCTTTCTTTGAATTAAATATAGTTCCTTGAACACCATAATTCTTTCAAAGGTGTGTACTCATTTAAGGATTACTTGCCTAATTTGAACATTTCATGCAAACTCTAACTCAAATAGACACATCCAATAATCTGTGGTCTTTCTTTTACTATTTTCTTTAGTAGATGCCTTAACAAAGAAAAGCAAAATTATATTAACGATTGCACGTTTTCACATCTTGATTGATTAAGATGGTTAAAGCTATAGTTCTCTATAATTCTCGTACTGGTAATACTAAGAAAGTCGCCTTGAAGATTGCTGAAGGTCTTAAAGTTGAGAGCCATGATAAACGCAATATTCCAGATCTCAAAGATTATGATTTAGTTGTTCTTGGTTCTTGGGTCATCATGGGTAGAATCAGTTTCGGTGGTGCTAGATATTTAAGAAAAGTTCGAAAAAAAATAGCAGGTAAAAAAATAGCTCTATTCTTTACAAGTGCTGGTCCAGATGAAATTCACTGGAAGACTGAAAACAAAGTTCCTAAGACAATAAAGGAAATTATGTTTGAATCTATGGAAAGAATAGTAAACAAAAACCAAAATGTTACTATTCTTCCTGAACGCTTTTACTGTACAGGTGCCATACGTATGTTTGGTCAGGATAGAGACAAAATTGGTCATCCTACAGATGAGGAATTGGAACAAGCTAAAGCATTTGGTGAGCAACTAAAGGAACTTCTAGAAGATTAGAAATATAAAAGAAACAGTTGATGAGATTTGTAAACAATTTCAACCAACTATTTTTTCTAATTTGTCTATAAATCTTTCATATTGCTTCATGCCCAGCTTCCAGAAATCAGGTTTTGTTATATCTAATCCCATTGATTCTCCAAATTCTTTTGGTGATTTACTGCTCCCTGCTTTCAAAATTGCTTTCAATTTTGGTATGAAACTTTCTCCTTCTTCCAAATACAGCTGGTATAACGCATACACAAACATCTGCGCGAAAACATATGGATAATTATAGAATCTGAAATTTGATTTGTAATAATGGGGTTTCATCGTCCATTCAAAATCCATTTCCTCGAACCATTCCACTGCATCTCCATAAATTCGATCTCTAGCAGTTGTCCAAAGTTTTGATATTGTTTTACCATCTAGCAGTTGTCCTTTTTCTATTGTATCGTACATGCTTTGTTCAAACCATACTCTTGCACTGACTTGAAAAGTCGCCATTCCTGCACCATCTAAAACTCTCCCCAAAATAGCTTTCTTCTCTTCTTTGGTTTCGGCTCTAGATAACAGAAGATCTGTTAGAAGCAGTTCTCCAAAGATTGAAGCAACTTCTGCAATAACCATAGGATATCGCGTATTCCCAAAGGATTGTTCCCTGGTAACCAAATATCCATGAACAGCATGCCCCATTTCATGACCTAGGGTATAAACGTTAGATAATGCACCTGAAAAAGTTTGAAGAATGTAAGACGTCTTTCCATTATACCAAGTTGAACAAAATGCTCCATTGCGTTTTCCAAATCTAGGGCTTGCGTCAACATGATTTTTTTCAAACATATCTTTTGCAACAGAGAAGAAATCCTCGTCAAACCTACCATATGCTTCAAGAATTAGTTCTTGAGCTTCTTCCCAAGTAAATTTCATATTTGGGACATCTGAGAAAGGTGCAACTATGTCTTCACAACCAAGTTTAGGAAGACCAAGTAATTTAGCCTTCAAATTAAGATAACGTCTATACAGTTTAGAATATTCGTCTATGACCTTCATTAGATTGTCAATCGTTTGTTGATCGACATCATTAGCTATAAGGCTTTGATGCATGGGAGAGTCATATTTTCTTCGTTTTGAAATTTTGAACCAATCGCTGCAGATATGATGCATAGCTGATGAAAATATTTCTTGATCCTCACCTAATGAACCATAAATTGCTTTATTTGCTGAAGTTCTTGTTGCTCTATCAGGATGTGTGAGCAAACCATTTGCTTCTCCATAAGTGAGTTGTTTTACTAGTCCCTCAACTTCAACATCAAACATTCTTGTGTTTAGCCATTTTGATTGAAGATCTTGCCAACCAACTACTCCATGCTGATCTTTTTCTATTATTATTTGTTCTTCAATTTCTGATAGTTTATGGGGAAACGAATGGATAATATTTTCAAGATAATGTTTGTAATTTTCAAATCTTGAATCTTGAACAACTGATTGGTTCTCATAGACATACTTTCCTACATCTATTTCTAAGAAGGCCAATTTCTTTCTTATTTTAGCAGAAAATTCTTGAGCTTTGTTATTCAGTTCTCTAAATTCAGATATTGTCATATTTCCTGAAAAGGATAATCTAGCATATTGACTTATTTCAAAAAGATTAGCTTGAAATTTCTCTTGATCTTGTATTAGTTCAAGTAAATTCTCAAACTTAAAATCAGGAAAGATTATTTTTCCCTTATATTTTGTAATAAATTTTTCAGATCTTTTTTCTAAATCTGTTATTTTATCATTTATTTGGGGGTCATCAGGTCCCTTAAAAATCCCTGATAAGTCCCAAGAGATGTCTTTCTCGGACATTATTATCAAGCTTAGAAAAAAATACTAATGTATAAAACTTGTCTAATATACAGAAAATGTTCTTACATTACTTAAGGTAATAATTTTTATCTTCGTAGATGAAACCAAGAATATTTTCTCCAACCTGTTTATTTGGTGGTAAGCGTTCTAAGTTGTCATCAAAGTTTTCGTAGTTATCTAGAGCCATTATAACAGCACCCTTACCATCAGATGAGACAAACAAATATTCTCTTTGAACAACAGATTCAGTTAATTGCTTTCCTCTGTTTTCTATTCTTTTCCTATCGAATTTTCTCTGTTCATGATTGTCTAGTGATTCTAGTTTCATTTGTGCTTCTGTAACTTGCTTAACTATCCACATTTTATTCTCAAACTCAAGTATGTCTTCTAGAGAATATTCTGGCAGCCTAACCAGGTAAGTATTTGTGTAAACATCTACACCATCTCTAGTCTTTGTTTTGAGTTCATAAGCAACACTCAGTTTACCAGCTGTGGCATTTTTTATTTCACGAGCTAAAGTTTCAGCAAGATATTTCGTACTTACTTTGCACGTTAACCCATCATTATCAGTTTCTAAATCCATGATATAGGACATCTTAGCATCTATGTAACGTTCCATCATTCGATTCACGATGTTTTCAATATTCTCTTGCTCTATTTCAGTCAGTTTACGCTTTTCTCCCCGAACTTGTAAAATCGCTTCAAAGTATCCTGCTTTGTGTTTTGAGCACAAATCACAGCTTGTTCTAATCAGCTTAATTTGTGTTAGATAACTTTGTTCGAACTCGCTGAATTCCTCATAAGGTTTAGCCTTAATTGTTGTTCTTAATTCAAACGTCTTAACACCATAATTCATAATCTTAGTTTCTTCGATATCATCTTCGAATTCGTAACTGTAAGCAATATCAGTAGAGATGTTCTCCAGAATCTTTCTTTCAACCATTTCTCTAATAATTGCTTCTAAACCCTCTTCCTTCCAAGTATCTACCACTGGTCCTTGAATTCTTATTGATTGACAGAGAGGACATATTTCAACACTGATTTTCTTTTGTACTTCAATTTCTAAGGGGTTCTCTTTTTTGAAACATTTTTCGCAAAGATTCTCTAGAAATGGACCATCTTTAGCCCCACAAACTGCACAGAAACGACCACTTTGTGAAATTCTACTCACCTTTCTATATTTTTCTTCCCTCTATACAAAATAAGAGTTTTTTTACTCATGTTATCAGAATAGCGTGCCCTATTTTCTCTTTTGCTTTTTCTGGATGTTTTAACCAAAGAACAGCATCTTCATGAATCAATCTATTCTCGACAAGTAATTTAATGATTTTGACTCCAATTACATTGGCAGAGGTACAACGTTTGATGGTATCTAAGAATTCTTTCTCTGTTACTAGCTCTTTTCCGTAAAAATTGGAACTGACTTTTAGCTTAACTCCGTGACTGTTTAACTCCATTTCCATAACTTCTCTATCACAAGCAGCGATCAACCGTTCGTTGTTCTGCTCAATTATTTTCATGAAGAAGATTGTCATCGTGTTAACCAGCTTGAGGATATTTATTTTCTAAGGGGCTTAACTGCAGTTGATGCTCCGCAAGCATCGCATCTTTTCCTTAAAATGCGTGATTCTGTGATTAGTTTTGTATCTGGTTTTCCACATTCCCCACAAATAACATATTCCTTTACATATCTTTCTAGTAAAGTTTGCAGTGTTACTTTGGCATGTTTTCCAGCAAATACAGCTCTAGTTCCTTCCATTGTAACAGAAGTTGCGAGCTCTCCTGCCATATATTTGAGAAAGTGATTAGCCTCTCTATCAATTCCAGTAAGTACATCTCTAATATTAACAATGAAAGTTTTGTTTCCTTCAACAACAGAAGCTATTTTAGGAATCTCAAATCGTGATTGCTCAAACACTTTTTCAGGTAATTGCCCACGTGCTCGTTCTAATAAATCTTTATAGCTCATCTTTGTACCTCACCATCATCTTTATACTATCCTTTTTGTTTGTTTCGTTCTGGAAGTTTTTCAAATCTAAGGAATTCTTAATTGAACAAAAACTATTTTAAGCTATTGCTCTTTCTCTGGTTTGAGGTAAAGATTTGAGTTATAGAAAACCAACTAAGCCTAAAAAGAAACAAAAAGGTAGAGGCGCACGAGATTGGGTTACTGAAGATTCTGATGCCATTAGAGCACAACTTCCTAAAGAAGGGGAAATATTCGGGATAGTTCTTCAAATACTAGGAGCTAGTATCCTTCTAGTTAAATGTTTAGATGGTTTTACAAGACAAATTCGTATACCTGGCAAATACAGAAAAAGAATGTGGTGCCGAGTTGGTGATATAGTTATAATTTTTCCGTTTTATGGGATGAATCCTGATGAAAAAGGGGAATTGGTGCACCGTTTCAGGAAGAATGAAGTTAGGTGGCTGATTAACAATAAGCATATTCCTGAAGACTTCGTTATATAACAAAAAATAAACCAAAAGACAAATTTTTAGTATTTCATGTTTTTTATTTGATTTTTAAGCTTAACAATAATTTTATTTAGCTTCTATGAAATTCATTAGTGAAAGCAATATTATCTTTCATCGCCTCCTAGGGAATATTTCTCTGTGTCGATAAAAACTCGCTCTCAAATACAGAAGAAGTGATAAGTATGTCAAATAAAGAGATGAACAAATTTGACGAAAGAATTGACAAAGAACGTATCCGAGAAAAAGATAGGGATACGCTTAAAGTAATTGAGAGCGTTTTTGATTTTCAAACTAGTATGTTAATTGTCAAGTTAATGAATAATGGTGTTATTAAAGACATAGGATTCTGTGTTTCAACAGGGAAGGAAGCTAATGTCTATCATGGATATGGGTATAAAAAAGAAGAATTAGCTATCAAAATCTATCGCACAACAACAGCTGAATTTAAGAAAAATTGGATGTATGTAGAGGGAGATCCACGTTTTAAAGGTTATAAAAAAGGAACATATTCCTTTATTTACACTTGGGCTAGAAAAGAGTTAAAAAATCTGAAAAGAATGGAGAAAGCTAAAATTCGTGTTCCATCTCCCATTATTGTTACAAAGAATGTATTAGTAATGGAATTTATTGGAAAGAATCAAGAAGCTGCCCCCTTATTAAAAGATGTAAAATTGAAGAAAGCAAATAAAACCTACTCTACTGTAATAGATATGATGATTAGAATGTATGAGAATGGAAAATTAATACATGCTGATTTAAGTGAATATAATATTCTTTTTTATAAGAATAATCCTGTTTTTATTGATGTTTCACAAGCAGTTCTTATGGATCATCCTTATGCGCCTGCTTTCTTATACAGAGATATTTCAAATATTAACAGATATTTTGCATCTCAAGGAGTGGAAACTGACACAAATGACGAGATTTATGAACAGATAACTGGGACTCTTCCAAGTCCCAAGGTAAAATCAATTGAATTCTAGAGGAAAAAATTATGGCAAGTGAATTTCTAGTAAGAATCCCAGTGGAAAGAATTGCTGTACTAATTGGACCAAAAGGGAGCACAAAGAAAAAGATAGAAGATCTTACTGAGACAAAATTGATGATTGACAGTAACAGTGGAGATGTAATCATCATTGTAGAGGAGGAAGAATTAGAGGATCCTATAAGTTTGTGGAAAGCTAGAGACATGGTAAAAGCTATTGGACGAGGGTTTAGTCCTCAAAAAGCTTACCAGATTAACAATCCTTCTTATGGTTTTGATTTATTACAATTAAGAGATTTTGTAGGTCCTTCAACTAATGCTCTAAGAGAAGTAAGATCAAGACTTATTGGACAAAAAGGAAAAACTAGAAACATAATCGAGCAAACATCGGGTTCATATATTTCTGTTTTTGGAAACACAGTAGGAATAATTTCTGAGCAGAGAGTATTGCAAGTTGTTAGAGAAGGTATTATCAAACTCATTAATGGTTCAAAACATAGTACTGTTTACAAGTTCCTTGAAGAGAGAATAAGGGAGCTAAAAGGCGACAAAGATAGACTGTGGGTAGGAAAAGATAGCGAAGAGGACATGGTAGATATTACTGATTTAGATGAACTTGAACGTTTAATCTTTGATGATGAAGAACAAGATGAGAATTAGTTGAAATTTAGAAAGGTGTAGATTATAATGAAAGAAATTCGTTTTGATCTTCATGTTCATAGTCACTACTCAAATGATTGTAAAAGCAAGCCAGGGGACATTATCAAAGAAGCAAAGAATAGAGGGCTAGCTGGACTTGCAATAACTGACCATAATTCTACCAAATTTCACCGGAATGGACATAATGATGATCAATTAATAATCATTCCTGGAGTAGAAATATCCACAAAAAGCGGACACATAATAGGATTAGGGATTAAAGAAGCAATTCAAAAGCGATTGACTGTTGAGGAAACTATAGAGAAAATAAATGACCTAAACGGTCTCCCTATAGCTTCTCATCCATTTGATTTTACTAGAAAAGGTATAGGAAAGAAGATTTATGGTTTGAAAGAGATTGCTGTTGAAACCATGAATGGGGCATCTCCTTTTAATAGTTTTAATGTAAAAGCACAAAAATGGGCAGAAAAGGCAAAATTACCTGTTACTGGCGGTAGTGATTCTCATAGAGTGAAAGATATTGGAATGGCATATACTATTTTAGAGCAAGAAATTACAACGCTTGATGAGTTGATTGAACTCATAAGAAAGAGGAAAACAAAATCAGGTGGGACTCATTTATCTTTGTATGAGAAATTCTTTAGAGCTTTTCAAATACATTTCTGATTAATTAAGAAGAAGAAAGAAGGATAATGAGTGGATTAAAAGGCATTGGTTTTATTCCACATTTCTTCCTTTAACAAATCACGAATTGCTACCCTGATACATTCACTTCTATTAGGATATCTCTTAAGTCTGACAAGCTCATCCAAATCATGAAGAAACTCATCGGGCAGATGTACTGTTACCAGTTTCATTCTTTTTGCACCTCTAGTTTTCCTCCTCAATTTCTATTTAAAGGAGATGTAATATTAGGGGAATATACTTCTCTATTTTCGCATAGTCTTCTCGTATGTATGTTTCTGAAAAAATAGAGGAAAAAAGGGTTCTAAAAGCACTTTTACACAGTTTTGTGAGTTATTTAGAGATATTACCTTATGTTGCCTTTATGAGAAAATGATTATGTTATGCCTGTACCTGGTGGTACCTCTCTATCAACATTCAACAAAATTGGTTCTCCATCAATATCAGCTGCTAAAAGCATGCCATTGGATTTTTCACCCATGAGAGTAGCAGGTTGTAGATTAACTACAACAATAATCTGTCTCCCAATAAGATCTTCTGGTTCATAGAATTTTTTAATACCTGCTAATATTTGTCTTTTTTCTGAGCCTAAATCAATTTGAAGTTTGATTAAATTCTTGCTTTTTTCAACTTTTTCTGCTTCTAAGACTGTAGCAACTTTTAGTTGTACATTCTTAAATTCATCAAAACTTATTTTTTCCATTTTATCATCACCTAATTGAGTTTCAGTTGGATTTGGTTTTCTAAAATTAACTAATTGTTTTTGTACGTCCACTGCTTTTACCTTAGCAAACACAGGAGGTATCTTTTGGGTTTTCTTTCCAGTGTTTATATCATCAATAGTAAGACCGCCTATACCTTTATCTGCGATATTTTCGTTAAAACCAATTGCTGAATAAATAATCTCAGCAGTACCTGGTGTTATTGGCCAAAGAAGTACGGAAAGTATTTCCACGATCTTAACTGAAATATTCAACACAGTACCAGTTTTTTCTTTATCAGATTTTACCAAATGCCAGGGTTCAGTTGAGGAGAAATATTGATTACCTAATCTAGCTACGTTTCTTGCAATATTTGCTGCATCTTTTAGTTTGAAATTATCCATTGCTTCTGCATAGTCTATGATGTTATTTTCTATCTGTTCTAAGAGTTTTTTCTCAGTTTCATCTAGGTTTACTCTTGGAGGTACCTTTGCGTCAAAATGTTGAGCAATAAAAGTTAGGGTTCTGTGCACAAAATTCCCTATTACATCGTTCAAATCAACATTTATTGAACCTACAAATTCGGCCCAATCAAAATAGAAGTCTTTAAGTTCAGGTCGATTAGCTATCAGATAATATCTCCAATAATCAGCTGAAAGGATAGCTATAGCTTCATCTCCCCAAATACCTATTCCTTTTGATTTTGAAAAAGGTCCTTCTTTAAACATGAGAAAGTTTGTAGTTGCAATAGCATGTGGTAGTGGATAAGAATCTTTGGTAGCTAACAACATAGCAGGGAAAAGTAATGCATGAAAGATGATATTATCCTTACCAATACAAAATACTGTTTTAGTGTCCTTATCAAACCATAATTCTTCAAATCTTTTGGGATTCCCCTCTTCTTCAGCGAGAAGTTTCACTGTACTGATATATCCTAGAACATTCTCAAACCAAACATAAAGAACCTTTTTTGCAAATTCTTCACCAAAAATTGGTCCAATCGATATTCCCCAAGACATATCTCTTGATATGGGTCGTTCCTTGAGACCTTCATCAATCATACTAAGAACTTTTTGTTTCGCAAACGGAGGTATGTGTGGGTTTTTCTCGGCAAATTCTTTCAGTTCAGAGGAAAATTTTGGTAAGTCAAAATACCAATGCTTGGTTGTCTTGAGAACTGGTGTGGAACCACAAGTTGAACAATATGGATCTATCAAATCCGTTGGTTTTAGTACAATCTCACATTCATGGTTTGTACATTGATCCCCTCTTGCTCCTTTAACACCACATTTCGGACATGTTCCCTCAACAAATCGGTCTGGTAAGAACCTATTACATTTTTCACAGAAGTATTGTTCAGATTCTTTTAGATTGAAAAAACCATTTTCATGAATTTTTTTGTGGAATCCTTGCACAAATGAAATATGGGTTTCATTACTAGTAATTGTATATCTGTCAAAATTAATATTCCACTTCTCAAGCAAGTCTAATATTGTATTATGGTACTTCAAAGCAAGATCGCCTGGACTTATTCCTTCGCTTTCTGCAGCAATGGCAATTGGAGTCCCATGTGCGTCAGATCCACTAACATAAACAACATCATGCTTTTTCAATTTGTGATATCGAGTAATAACATCTCCACTAAGTAATTGAAGCATTGTCCCTAAATGTGGTACTGTATTAACATAGGGCCATGCAGCTGTGACGATCCATTTTTCCTTAGACATTGATAATCACTCCTTTAGTATTGATTTTTTTGCTTAAATTCATATTTATCAGAACTTGAAAACCAAACAAGTTACGGAAGCTGTTTGAAGATTTAGCAAATACTGTAAACTTTAATCTTAATAACTGAAGAAACATTTTAATTTTTATGGTTTGTGGAATAAACTCTACTCTAAACGAACTATTACCAATAAATCGAAGTCCTTTCGCAGGAGAGCATTTCATCATCCCTCTGTACGACCACTTAACCACCGATTCAGTACCTTAATACTTCTTTAAAAACTTAATGGATTGTAAAACCAAGCAGTCTAATCATGAAACTAGTTTATAATACAATTCCTCAATTTGATTTGTAACATTCTTAAAAGCAAAGTTTTTTCTGATCTTGCTCCTTGCTTTTCTTGCAGTATCAACTAACTCATTATAGTTTTTAGCAGCATTTAGGATTATTTCCTCTAACAAGTTTTCATTCCCAGCTTCAAACAGTACACCATCTTCACCGGAATTTAAAAGTCTAGGAATATCACCAATGTTGGAGGCAACAACAGGAATACCCATAGCCATTGCTTCGATTATAGTAGTAGGAGAACCTTCCCAGAAACTAGGCTGAACTAAAATATGTGTTTTTTCTAAGATTTTGGGGATTTCTTTGTGATCTACAGCTCCAAATAGTTTTACTCGTTTTTCTTCTTCAAATTTATCTTTTAGAGCAGAGTAAAGTGATCCATTCCCCACAAACCAAAAAGAAATATTTTTTGTCTGTTTAAGTACCCTATTTATGACTCTTGAATAATATGGGATACCTTTCCATGGTTCCAAATCTCCAACATATGAAATCACAATTTCCTTCTGTAGAACAGGTGTAATTTCTGGAAAATCTTCTGGATTAATTGCATTGTTTACGATAATAATTCTGTTGAGATTGGAATGAATTGTTTTTTCCAACAACTTTGAATCTTGTAAACTAACGGATGCAATTATATCTGCTTGAGATAGAACAAACTTTCCTAAAGTATAATCATAAAATAGTTTTGCAAATTCCCTTAAGAATCCTGTTTTGTAAGGAGGTCTTCCTACGCCACCATGAATGTGTAGAAGTAGGGGGGTTCTCTTAAGTAGTTTAGTTAAAGCAGCTTGAATAGTTGTGAAGTATATATAGGAATGAACATGAAACACGTCAATATCCTTTAGTTGGAGCATTTTATGAAACATAAAACATGCAGGATTAATACCAAAAACATTCCATGGACTATAGAAGCGGTGAACAGTCATGTTCCTGTAATAACTCTGGTAGGGGACTTTAGTGCTATTCTTAGTTGTAAAAACATCAATATAATGACCTCTATTTGCAAGTTCAGTAGAAAGATTACTTACGTATCTTTCAGTACCCCCATAACTTCTTGAACCGAAGAAAGGAGTAACTTGAACAATTTTTAGAGGCTCCATTTAATTCACCTACAAATGATATATGAGATAATTATGGTTGTTACTTATAACAACATGTAAGATTGGTCTATTAAACCATGGAAAACCTTGTCCTAAAACATTTAAGAGATAAGTCAAGTCTTGTGTTGACAAACGCATAGGGAGTCTCAGCCACAAATCCATAACCGTTCCTAATACTATATATTTATGGTGTGATGTTGCTATTAGATATCCATTCTCTTGAATCGTCTTGCTCGAATTTAAAAACACTTGAGTGTTGCGATTGTAAATATTGAAACCATCTATGAATTTTGAAATTGAAAATGGAATACTTATTGTTAATTGAGTGATTATTGTAAGATTAACAGCAGAATCTATACTATAAGCAATTGTCATGTTCTGATACGAATTTGTTAAATTATATCCAGGAAGATATTGGTCTCCCATGTAAGCAAAGCTAAAATAAGAATTTAATAGAAGAGCAGAAACAAAGAGTGTTTTCCATTTAGCTTTAAGTCTTGGAAGAATATCTGATATTGCAATATAAGCTAATAAGCTAATTAAAAGAATTGTGAAAATAAAGGTTCGTGGAGCTACCCAAGAAAGCTCATGCTCCGATCTAAACATGAGAGAGAAAACTACAGTTAAACCATAAAAAAAGAAACCAAGTGAGAATAACGTTATTCGCGCAGTATTGTTAAATATCAGAGCAATCCCACTCAAAACCACAATAATTCCGAGTTCTAATGTAACAAACCAGGAATTAAGAGCATAAGTATATACAAACAATCCAGATACCTCAAGAATTATAATGGCAAACACTGAGGAAATTAGGATTATTTTGGTGGGTTTTCTAGTAGAAAAGAAATTAGATATGTTTTCACCATATCTCATTCTTATAAAAAATCCAAGCAAAGTTATTGCAAGCCAAGCAATTAGAAATACATATTCATTTTTAATAAAAATATCATACATTTTTTTATAAGCAGGACTTGTTAACTCTAAGTATTGATTTACTATAGAAAATTCTCTTGAAGTTTGTATAATTCGGATTATTAAAACTGCAGGAATCGTATAAACTAGAGAAAGTATAGCTTTATAGTTTTTAGCTAAAAATATACTACTAAAAAATATAACAGGTAATAGGAAAATTGCGGAAAGATGATGAACTTCTAGTGTAACAACTGCAAGAAAACCTGCTAAAATCTGTGCTCTGAATCTTTCAGGTTTGCATAAATACAAATATAAACACAAGCTGAATAAGCTTATTCCTAATGAATTGGGTCGTCCCAAGAGCATCTGAATACCAATAATCGCAGGATAGAGTAAAATCAGCGCCATATATTTTAAGTTTACATCGTTGGATATGTACCCTTTTTTCTTTTTATCCATGTGACGAATAAATGCAACTATGGTCAAATCAAAAATAAGTATTGGAATTATTGTGCTTACAAATTCATAGATCATATTAGCTTCTAATCCTGTCATTGATGAAATGGCTGAAGCAAAAACATGAAAACCAATAAAATCTGCATAAGATGGTGCTATGGAAAGTTCCAAAATATGATCATTACTAATTATGGAATCAACGTATTGCAAATGAAGATATGAATCGAACCCATACATCCCTAGATTAAAGTACAGTATAAGGAAAAACAGAAGTAGCTTCCCAATGACTATTGTAGGAATGAAATAGGATTTACGAGACACGTTTACACCTAACTATATTCTTCTAAATAAAGTTTTATTGCAGCATCTGGTTCTGTTATTGGTTTACCATGTCCAGGAAAAATGGCAGAAGGTTTAGATGCTTGGAGCATTTTAATTGATGATTTTAAGGCTTGATCATAGTCCATTGCAAAAAGTTTCTTAGGAGGTAAAATAGTATCACCTTTCTTATTACAATCAATTATGTCACCACAAAAAAGAGCTCTAGTTTCTAAATCCTCAAGAGCTATGGTTCCAGGAGTATGGCCAGGTAAATGGTACACTTTTAAGCCATAAATTACTTCTCCATCGGTGACTATTTGATCAACTGGATACTCTGTTCCAGATAGAAGATTGGAAAATATGCTAAATGTTTTACCTATAAAACCATCTCTTGCAGGCATTTTCTCTGATTTCATAATGTAAGGTTTTTCTTTTTCGTGAGAGATAATTTTTGATCCATATAATTGACCTAGTGTTTTGAGACCAGCTGTATGATCCAAATGTGCATGGGTGATGAATATTGCTTCTAGAGGTTTTTCGGGAAAATTAGTTTGGATATTGTGAATAATTTTTCTAGCCTTTTTTAATGTCCCGGTATCAATTAGAATGCAATAATCTCCCCTTTCAATCAAATAACAATTTACGAAACTAGGAATAAGATAGATGTTTTCATAAATTCTCATTAGTTCTATAATTCCACGTTCAGTTTAAAATCATTATGTCTTTCTTTCTCCTTTTTTTTGAAAGATACGGGAATTACAATTCGGACAACCAATTTCTTTTAGCTGCTCAATGGTTACAAAATTGTTTCCTTGACCAACTTCAATCACTGTTTTACAGTTCTTACACTGATAAACTCTTATTGTTGGATTTCTTTCACCAGTATAAAGTATTCCTTCATAATCTGTTATTACAAGAGGTTCAGCATCAGATAAGATTTGCAAACGATAAAAAGTTGAAACCCCACCCAGTTTTTGTGCGCCTATATATTCATTAAACCTTGTTAGAATATGGGTAAACAAACAACCCATTTTAGACAAATTCATCTGAATTTGAAGTTGATCTTGTGGTGGTTTACTTCCAAATGAAAGATACCCAATTCCACCTTGAGCATCATTTATGAGCTGTATACCTCGTGAGATAAACAGATTGAGACCATCAATTGTATAAGGTGGGTCAGTTACAAAGCAATCAAACTGGTTCTTGTATTCATCAGGAATATTCTTTCTTAAGTCATGCTCCACAAACTCAATATTTAGTTTAAGCTCCTTATTCGCGCAATCGATTATATCTCGAATTCTTGTATCTATTTCAAAAACAACTATTCTAGATTTAGAATTAGAAAACAGTGCTAAAGGAATACTGGTTAAATCACTGTCAC
The DNA here is from genome assembly GCA_019057375.1 of Candidatus Heimdallarchaeota archaeon. Taxonomy (GTDB): domain Archaea; phylum Asgardarchaeota; class Heimdallarchaeia; order Heimdallarchaeales; family Heimdallarchaeaceae; genus UBA460. The sequence continues at coordinate 6,735 of DXJF01000045.1, read as the reverse complement.
CTATAAGTGCATAACTCTCATGGAAAAGATCATAGTTGTCACCCATTGCAAGAACTCGAACTAGACTTGTTTCTGTTGTAGCAAACGATTGGTCTATTACTGTATTTGGAGAACCACGCATATCAGTAAATTTTCTAATCTGTATCAAAGAATCTTTGTAATTTTCAAGGGAAAACTTTAAACCACCACCATTACACTCAATACAAGAAAAAGATTCGTTGAATTTTCCTAGTATAGATAATGCTTCAGAACCTTGCACAGTAATTTCAGTACCGTCACTTTCTTTTGAACACCAACCAACTTTTGCAAGTTCATTTCTAATGGCCACACATATTGGAATTGGAAAACCAGCTTCTTTTGATAAATTTATCATTGAGGAGTTAGGATATCTATCAATAACAGCCAAAAACTTAATTATGCCGTATATTCCCTCTTGCAATCTAACATTGTTTTCAAGTTGGGAAAGAGTAGTGAAGATAGAATTTCTATCCATAAATCAAAATCTTTAGGATATTCAAAAATATGCTGGCTAATGACATATTTGAGATTTAGATGTAATATTCCCAAGCGATAATATTAATTAAAGAGAATATTATAGTAAGCGCAAGAGCAATATGTTAGACATAATAGAGAACTACCCCTATCTTTGCTATGAAGATGACAAACTACAGATTCAACAGAAGGAGATAGAAGCAATAGTAGAAAATAAGGCATCACCTTTCTTCTTGTTTCTCCTTCAAAGATTTCAAGAAAATGTGTTGGAAATAAAGAGTAAATTAGGAAAACACATTCCTGATCTATTCATTTCATATGCCGCAAAAGCTAATTATCTAGGCAGAATATTACAAGAATCACACAAACTTGATCTAGGTATTGAAGCTATGTCTCTTTTTGAATTGAAATTAGCAGAAAAAGCAGGAGTGCCCTTTAACAAAATTGTTCTTAATGGTCCAGCAAAAACTTTTGATGAATTAAGTTATGCTATTACAAATAAAATAAGTCATCTCAATGTTGAATCTCTTAACGAAATAAAACAAGTAGAAAAAATAGCAGAAAATCAAGAATTGGTTCAAAAAATCACGGTCAGAATACATCCAAAATTGAAAGATACTACTGAAAGAAAGCTGTTAATAAAGAAAAATAGCAAATTAGGAATTGACTATTATCGAGGAATTAAACTGTTTGAATATGCTAAGAAAAGTCCTCATTTGGATCCAATTGGGGTTCATACTCATGTTGGAACAAATCTAACGTCACATGAGTTTTATGATGAGTTACTTGGGTTCCTTAATGAGTATGTTACTGATTTGGAGGATAAACTGGCCATTTCACTCTCCGAAATAAATTTGGGGGGAGGATTAGCAAGCAGATCTACCTTAGAGAAAGAGGGGTTTCAATTAGAAAAACTAGGAGAACAAGTTTCTACAAAAATGGACGATATTGAAAACAAAAAAATAATCTTTGAACCAGGAAGATACCTAATTGAGGATAGTTTTGTAGCAATTACAAAGGTGTTAAGAACAAAGAAATCGTGGGGAAGAAAATGGGCTTTTATTGATGTTGGTGCAAATACACTAATTCCAATGCGATATTCGCACTATAGTGTTGTTCCTACAATCTTCAAGGGAAAAGGACATTATACTAACATAGGTGGTCCATTATGTCTCCCCGTGGATATACTGAGTGATGAAGCTGTCAATTTCGAGATTGAGGAAGGAGATTTACTAGTTGTTCTCAATTGTGGAGCATATACAATTTCAATGAGTGAACAGTTTGGCTATCCAAGACCAGCTATTTATCAACTTACAAAAAAGGGATTAACAGAATTGATTAAACCGGCTGATGATATGAATCAGATGATAAATGATTCATTTTATTTGAGTTAAGATCATTCAAAAAAATAGCTAAGGATGCTTAGAGAAATGGAACCAGTTGAAATCTGCTCAAAACATTGTAAAAGTAAGTGTTGTAAAAGCACACCTCCAGCTTTAACAAACAATGATTTCAACAGAATTAACAAATTACAAAAGAACGAGAATTGGTTTAACAGTATTAGCCAGGAAGAAAATAAAACTAGAGTAATTGCAAAAAGGGAAGAAAGCAATAATTGTTATTTTCTTTCTGAAGAAGGTTTGTGTGACATTTACTGTAGCAGGCCTTTAGATTGTAAACTGTTCCCCCTCTTTTTCAAAATAAACAAAATCAATGAAAACGAATACAATCTACGTTGGCTTGTTTGGTATTGTCCTTTAACAGATGCAAAAAGTTTAGATGTTTTGAAAGAAGAAGCAAAAGCAATAATTGAAATCATACTCTCAGAGGATCCAGAACAGTTATTTGAATATCAAAATGCTATGTATGCATCACAAGGGTACAAGAAAAAACATTTCTTAGATGAAGAACGTTTAAAGATTAAGAGGAGTGGTGAATAATAATGATCAGTGTTTCTCTAATCATTCCAACATACAACAATGGTTCAACCTTGAGACCATGTCTTGAATCAATAAAAAAACAAAGTTTAGTTCCCAATGAAATAATTATTGCGGATGGACATTCAACTGATGATTCTATTAATATTGCCAAAGAATATGATTGCAAAATAGTTTACGAGGATAGAGGAACTAGAGCAGCTGCTTGCAATGAAGCACTAAAAATAGCTCAAGGAGACATAATTGTTTTTACAGATTCAGATGTAGTAACAGATAAAGAGTGGTTGGAAAATTTAGTTGAAACGTTTAATAAAATGGACAGTGAAGTTGCATGTGTTGCAGGACCTCATCTAGAATATCCAAATGAGAGTCTTTTTGGGAAAGCTGTTAGTGCTATTTATAACACTGTTTTTGGAGGAAGATGGTCAGATCAAGTTAAGAGTATATTTGACAATAAAGAGAGGTTTATTCAAAGCGCAGCTGGATGCAATGCAGCATACAGAAGAGAAGCTTTAGAGGAGGTTTTACCTTTTAATGAGTCCTTACTTACAGCTGAAGATACCGATATAAATTATAGATTAACTCAGAAAGGTAAAAAACTCTTTTTTACACCCAGTGCAATAGTTTACCATCAAAGGCCTCAGAAGCACAAAGCATTTCGAAATAAGTCAAAAAAATATGCCATAGGGAAAATACAATTTTTTAGAACACATAAAACGGGATTGGAATTATGGCACTTATTGCCCGTATTATATTTTCTAACTGGCTTATTTCTATTAACAACACTTTTTGTTAATTTATGGATAGGAATAGGAGTAGCTGTGTATTTTGGTATATATCTAATTGTGATTAACGTTGTTTCAATAGCTCAGGCAATAAGATATCGGCATTGGCAATTCCTCTTTATGCTTCCTCTAATGTTTATAGAAGGACATCTTTTCTGGAGTCTAGGGGTTTTACAAGAAATTTTTGCATCTAAAAAGAAGAGTGATTAGAATGGTATTGAATATTGCAATAATTTTTGAATTAGGTCCTGATGATGAAGGAAGGATTGGTGGAGGAGTTGAGCTTCATGCTACAAATCTAGCAAAGGAACTAGTTAAGCGTGGACATAAGGTTACTTACATTACCGGTGCTATACCTGGTTCAAAAAAAGAAGCATTTATTGAAGGAGTAAAAATCAACAGAATTGATTTCGGGAAGATAATAGAACGTACATATAATCCCCAACAACTGAATTTTTCAAGACAGTTTTCTTTTCTAGTGAAATCACTATTTTTCCGTTCAAGAAAAATAAAAGAACAAAATTTTGACATTTGTCATGGGCATATATATTCAGCTGGTATTGCTGCGAGGATTATTGGAAAAAGAGACAAAGCTAAAATAATCAATACAATTCATGGATCATATTATAAATATTGGAATCAAATTGTATCAAATAAATTTAAAGCAGGTTTTTACCGCAAGATGGAGCGTTTCCTGGCCCCTTTTCTTTTAAGGAAATGTGAAGTCCAAATACATACTGATTATGACTTTGCAGAAACTGTAAAAGATTGGGTAAAGCCCAAATACAAAAAACGAATAATGACCATTCTCAATGGTGTAGACACAAGTAAATTTTCACCAGATATAAAGCCTAATCCTTCTGTTTCTAAAGAAATTGGACCCATAATAATGACTTCTCGAAGATTAGTTGCTAAAAATGGAGTAATATTTCTAGTTCAAGGTTTCAAGCAAGTTGTAGAAAAACACCCCAATGTAATTCTATTCATTATTGGTGATGGTCCTGAAAGAGAAAAGATTCAAGATGAAATTTACAAGCACAAAATAGATGAAAATGTCCGTTTGATAGGAATGATCCCCAATAATGAAATACCTTCCTACCTATCAAAAGCCGATGTAGTTGTGGTTCCAAGCATAGTGGAAGCTTCTAGTATCAGTGTCTTAGAAGCCATGGCTATGAAGAAACCTGTTGTTGCTTCAGATATTCCGGGAATTAGAGAAATAACAAAATTCGGAGAAAACTGCGTACTTGTTCCTTCAATGAACTCGGCTAAATTAGCTAATGGTATCAATAGTCTTCTAGAATCTGATAAAAAAAGAAAAGAGTTAGGAAAGCTAGGGTACGAAGAAGTTCTTGAGAATTATACTTGGGAGAAGAAAGCTAAAGAAATTGAACAAGTATATTATAATGCGCTAGAGATTTAATATTGTAGATAATAACAAGAGTTAAGTGACAAAATGAATACCGAAACCCACTTCTGTTTGAGAGTAGATGTTGATACTTTTGAAGGTTTGAAAAAAGGCATTCCACATGTTTACAACATAATCAAGGGTTTAGATATTCCTACAACCATTTACCTAAGTCTAGGTAAATATGCTACTGGGAGAAATATCTTCAGGAAAATAAGGTATAAGGAAAAGATTTCTTCTACAATACCTCCATGGAGAAGAAATAGTTTACAAAGCCTATTTCGCGGAATCCTTCTACCACCTGTAAGAATAAGGGAATCGGCAAAATCACTTTTGAAAAACTATAATGATAAAAAACTATTTGAAATTCACCCTCACGGTTACAATCATGTAAAATGGTCTTCAGGTTTTAGTAGATTTACTTTTGAAAAGACATCGAAATTTATGGAGAAGATTTTCACAGAATACAACCAAATATTTAACTCTGTACCCATAGCAAATGCAGCTCCAAACTTCCAAACAAATAAGTTTTATTTTCAAATCATGAAAGAAAAGGGAGTAGAATTCTTAGCTGACTATAAGTATTCAGAACCGTTCCAATTACAATTTGAAACTACAGAAAAGAGGACACAACAGGTTCTCCAACTTCCTGTAACTGAGCCAACTTTTGAAGAATTGTTACAAAAAGGAAAAAGTATCGAAGAAATAAAGAAAGTATTTAGAAAAAACTTCGAAAAATATACAGATCAAAACGTAGACTATGTATGTTTTTATCTACATGCAGTTTATGAACCTTTTAAACTACGAAAACTATTGGAATATCTCTTTAACCTAGTAATTAAGTTTGATATGAAACCTGTTACTCATAAAAGCTATAAAGATACCGTTAAGAAAACTTTGACTATTCGCTATGAAGAATAAATACAGAGATGATATAATGAATAAGAAAAAAGTATGCTTCTTAACTCAAGAATACAGAAGAGGAGCGACTTGGATTTATTGTTTCCAATTGGCCAAGATTTTAAACGAAGAAGGAGATTGGGAAGCTCACATTATCTCAGCAGCTAGGGATTGTGAATCAGCTAGTGGAAAAATGGAGGTGCCGTCTTTATCCTTAATTGAAACCTCTTCCTCAAGATATTTCTATTCTAGGAACTACTGGAAGAAGTCAAAAGAAATTGTTAAGAAACTAAATCCAGATGTAGTTCAAGGAAATATGAACTTACTATCTTCATTAGGGGTTAAGAATAAATATCCTATTGTTGAAACTGTTCATACTACTTTTAGTAGGGAAAAACGAGGAGTTGACAAATTACCTTTTAAACAACTAAGTTGGGTTGAACGAAGAGTTCGTCTTCTATTCCCAGTATTGAAATTCGTAGAAAAACGAGTTCTAAAAAGAGCTAGTCATTTAATTGCAGTTAGTGAAGCTATTAAAGAGGAATTAGTGAAATATTACTCCATTGAAGAAGAAAAAATAACTGTTATTCCAAATGGTGTAGATACAAGAATTCATTATAAAACAGATGAAAAAATCTACAATAAGAAGGATAAAGAATTGGTTTTGGGTTTTCTTGGAAGAATGACAGCAGGAAAAGGAGCTCATTTAATTCTGCCAATAATTAAGAAAATTAAGGAAAAAATTCCTGATGTTAAACTACTCATTGCAGGAGATGATTTGAACTCAAGAAAGAAAATATTAAGCCAGATTAATAGATTGGGATTAAATGAGAATATCATAGATTTTGGATATATTTACGATAACCATAAGAAGAATACATTCTTCAGTTCTGTTGATCTATTGTTACTTCCTTCTAGTCATGAAGGTATGAGTTTGGTATTGTTAGAAGCAATGGCTTGTCAAACCCCAATATTAACAACCCCAGAAGCAGAAACTTTCAATCATGATGACACATTGATAATTTCCCCCAGATCTATAGCTGATTTTACATTAAAAGCAATTGAGTTCCATAATAATCCAATAACTGCGGAAAAAATTAGGGAAAAATCTAGAGAAGTAGCGAAGCAGCTATCATGGCAAAAAACTGCAGAACAAACAAAAGAAGTTTTTGAAAGACTACGAATTAAGACTTGATTCATCGATTTCTTTACT
>DXJF01000009.1 GCA_019057375.1 Candidatus Heimdallarchaeota archaeon | reverse complement strand
TAACTCCTCTGACATAAGCTGCAATAAGCTCATTAATTAAAGATTCACTTGACAATGTATAAACTTCGAGATAGAAGGTTAATTGTGCATTTTTAATAGAATTTATAACAATTTCATGTGCATTATCTGGTCCTACAAAAGTAGTAATATTTGTTATTCCTGAAAATGTTTCTGTTGTAATAGTATCTAAAGTAATATTATCTAGATTATTAGCAAAATTTGTAGCAACAAGTACTTGTTGATTTGCACTAAATGGAATAAATGATGGTAAAAGTAGCGACAAAATTGCTAAAAAGATAATTTGTTTTTTTCTAATCATATCTATACATACAGATAATACTAAATAAATATGTATGGTCTAAACCAAACCAAGATTTCTACAGATGTTTTAAAATTGTGTTTGCACGTTTTACATCTTCGGAGATATCAGATTTTCTAGAAGCCATTTTAATATATCTTGAGTATTGTTTGAAATCTCTATCAGTAATATTCATGATCTGTAATATTTCCTCTACAGTAAGTGTTTCTGCTTGTGGAATTTCAATTAGCTCAGATGCAAATTCGAGAGGTGTCATTTTTAGTACAATAACTTGATCAGGTTCTCCCCAAAAAGATTCCAAGAAAGAAAGATCTTCATCTGTAGCTCCCCAAACATATGCATATTGTTTGTTGTCTTTCCGTTTTTCAGCAATTTTAAGTCTGGATTTGATGAAAATAAAATGCCCTGGTCCTTCATCTTGTTTTGAAACCTGTGCTCCATATTTCTGAGCAATCAGATTTAATTGATTGAGAAACTCACTTGTGTTTTTTATTTCATAAATGACCTTCATATCTGTTGTTTGGTTATGAGTCTTAAAATAGTTTCTCAATTTCCCAAAAGATGAGATATTAGTCTCCATGGTATTGATAGAATTGTTTAATTTTATCCTGCAATATTTCCTTTTCTGGTTGCACTAGATGTAAGTTATCCTTTAACCATACAGGGAGATGTTTTTTATAATAATGTCTAGCAAAGCGATAGTCAAGTAACATGATTACTGCGTAATCTTCCAAGCTTCTAATTGGTCTCCCCGCTGCTTGAGCTGCTCTTGTAATTGCAGGGATATTATAGCCAAACTCTCTCCCCTTGGTTGGAAATTGCTTTTCCAAATAATCTATGCTGGCTTTTACTGTAGGAGTTGGTCTTGCATAAGGAATTCCTACAATAATTACACTCTGCATTTCACTTGCTGGATAGTCACTACCTTCAGATGACCTACCCCCTAGAACAGAAATTAATACACCACCTTTCTTCTTGGATTCATTCTTAAAATCCTGAATTAATTTATCGTTTTCTCGAGAAGACATTCCCTGATGAGCAATAAAAAGAGGTTTTGATATAGCTCTTTCTAAACCTGTTTCAAGGATACTTTTCATAATAACATAACTTGCACAGAAAATACCTACATTTTTTGGTGTTGACTCAACTGTTTCTGTAATTACTTCCATCATTTTCAGAAATGTAGCAGGAATTCGATCTTCTAGTTTGGATGAAAGCTTATCAATTACCAAAGTAACATGGTTTTCTTTTTTGTAAGGAGAAGGCAAACTAAGACTCTTTAAATTTTCAAGTGGAAGCCCAATCAGTGATGTATAGGCTTCAATTGGATCTAAAGTTCCTGATAAGGAAACAGACATATGTACATTAGCTAGAATATCTCCTGTTATTGATCTTGGGTCAAGCGATTGTGTTAATAGTTTTGAACCTATGTTTCCAGCTTTTGATTCTGTTTTCAAAATGAAATGAGCATAGTCATCTCTTGTTTTTGTTTCAAGAAGCCGTTTGAGATAGGATACAACTGCAGATGTGTAAGAAAGAGGAGCTTTATTCTGTTTAGCTTGCATTTCTTTAACGAAATCAGCAAGTCTGTCTAGCGATTTTAGGAGCTGGTCATCAATTTTTTGACCAGCTTCCTTCTCTACTTTTTTAATAATATCTACTGGATTGAAAACCATTTCTTCATTTATTTCTAAAGAAGAACTCTCATCAAGCAATACTAAAGATAAAGCATCTAGTAGATCATAAATTTCACCCATCTTGTATTTCATCGCTTCTGATTTAGCATTATCAATACTAAAATTTGATAAACTACTACTACTAATATCAACAGCTGTTGAAGGTAAATTATGAGCTTCATCAATTACTAATATGATGTCCTTCAATTCTTTATCCAAATTCATTAGGAAATTCGCTTGTACTCCCGGATTGAAAATATGTTGATAACTAGCTGCTACAACATTTACGTTTGGTATCACTTTCTTCGAAATTTCAAATGGGCATACTTCAAGGGATTTTCCAATTCCAAATATCTCCAAACTATCTAGAACTTGCTTTTTAGTTATCTCATCTATTTTTGTTTTAATATCTTTATTAGCAATGTTGGAGAAATATTTGCATTTATTCTCTTTTTTTAGATATCTGCAAATATCTGCAGCATTTGCGGAATCTAATGCAAACTTCTGAATAATAGGGTGTAAACATAATTCTTTTCTCCCTCTTAGAGCAATTCCTGAAATAGGTTTAAGCTGTTTAATCATCTTTAGTTCTTCTATCACCCTACTCATTTGTTGATGAGTTCTGCAACAGTAAACTATAGTTTTCTTTTTCTTTATGCAGATTGGTAATAAAGCTGTCAAAACAGCGATTGTTTTACCTACACCGTTAGCAGCTTGAATAGTTACATGTTTTTGATTGTTGTTCTCTTCAGAAATACTCTCAATAATTTGATCTTGAAGAGGTCTAACTTCAATATAAGGAAAATACTCCTCCCACACTTTATTCGTATTTACTCGCTTATGAACAACTGGTTGACTGAGAGGTGTGTCGCATTTAGTACAAATTCCATTATTTGCATTAGATGGTATGATTTTCCCACATTTGGGACAAAAGATATAATCATCTATCTCAGTTTCACTCTCTCTACGATTACTCATAAGTGTCTTTGTTTTGTTTATGAGAGTCCATATAAGCTTTATTGCATGAGTAGATAAAACGTAAAACAGATGATTAAGAAATAGTTGGAAATTCGATTTTTTGCACGAACTCCATTTTTTTAGAAGATTAAATTAATAAATACCCATGTGAATTATATTATTGAAACTAGACTAGTGATCAGAAATTAACTAGCAATGTTTAAATAAAACGAGTAATGAAGAGCTATTTCAAAGTGATTAGTTAGAAACTAATACAAACCTCTGGTTGGGGTCATTTACAACATAGGGGGAAAACAAATAGTCTGGTTTGGGAAGCTAAATGACACAAGAAAATATTAGAACAATAAATGAGATGTTGAAAAATACTACCCTCCTATTGGAGACTATAGCTTCTGAAATTGTACATTCAACCAGCAGAATATATGCAAGTTATCCTCCTGGTGAAATTACTTCAAGTTTATTCAAATTTGAGGATGATATTTTTCTTAAAGAGTTTACAGACAATTTTGATTTAATAAAGAAAGTACTGAAAAAAGAAATCACCAAACTACCTTATGATCGTGAAGATGAAGTTATTATATTAGCTAATCTTTTAACTGAAATTAAAGAATATGATATGGCAATCGAAATTTATCGTAAATTGTCTAATTACAATCCAGACAACCAATTTGCTTGGGCAAACCTGATGTCAATATTCATGCTTCAAGGTAAACATGAGGAAGCGATGGATTGTTATCTTAGGCTTCGTCCAGAATTTATAGAACATTCAAATAATGAGAAAAAAGATTCAACATCTGATGCATACAGGATATTGAATATTTCAACTGCTTATCCTCTGCCAAAATCTTTGAAATCTCTAACTCGAAGAGCTCAGACTTCAACTGAATTGAAACAGCAATTTGAGCATGAATTAAGAGAATTATACGCAATCAAAGATTTTGTTAACGGTCAAGAAGCTTTAGCAAATAATAATACTGATGAAGCCTTTATTCTCTTTTCAAGCGTAGTTCTTAAGCAACCAGATAGCCATGTAATATTATTTTTCACAGGAAAAGCAGCATTTGAAGGCAAACATTATCTCATTGCAGAAGAACATTTCAAGAAAGCACTTCAGATTAAAAATGATATACCTGAGTACTGGAATGAATTAGCTGATTGCTTCTTTGCTCAGCATAAAGATGAACAAGCAATCAAAGCGATTAAGACCGCTTTAACACTGGATCCAGCATGTTTAGAAAGTTGGACTTTAGCTGGAAAAGCTATAGCAACTATTGAATCTATGGGAGAATATGAGTATTTTATTAAACAAATTCAATTGATGTCTTCAGCTGAAGCCATTGTTAGATTCGTAACTGGGTTAATCAGTAGAAAGAAATATGATAATTCTCTGGAAATACTCCAGATTGGGGTATCAAAATTTCCTGAGAATACTGGAATATTGGAGAATTTGGCTTTGGTTTATGAAAGAATGGGTAGGGTGGATGAAGCTATAAGCATTTATGAAGAATTACTGATGTCTGGTAAAGAAGTTCAAAAGTATCTTCAGAAAATTACTTCAATTTTGACTGTGCTTCATGATGATAAGCGATTAGTTCGCATTCTTAAGATGGTATCTTCTTATCTCCCTTGGGATGAAACTACTCTTTGGAATAAAATTGGTGATCTCCTTATGAGAGCTAAAGACTATCTTGGTGCCAGTGAAGCTTTCAGAAAAGTAATATCATTCGATCCTGATGATTCTAGGATACAGTTTAATCTTGGGTTAGCTTATCAAGAATTATCACTTTACAAAAAAGCTGAAGAAACATACAAAAAAGTATTGGAGTTAAATCCTGAAGATCATGCAGCTTTAAACAATTTAGGTAATGTTTTGAAAGAATTAAAGAGGTATGATGAAGCAATAGATGCTTATCAAACAGCTATTGATATCGAACCAAACAAAGCCATTTCCTGGGCTAATCTAGGTATACTCTATGAAGAACTGAAACTTAAGAATGAAGCTAAGGATTGTTATAACAAAGCAAAGGACATTGCTATAAAGAATAAAGATTATAAAACAGCTGCACGATTCGAAGAATGGGAAAACTCTATATGAATCTCCATAATGAAAATACTACCGAAGAATGGAGGGTAGCTCAAAGTTCAATAGCACATTTTTTACACAACAACAGTTTTGAGGTTTGGGAAGAGAGAAGGATTGAGAATAAGAGAATAGATATATTAGCTAAAAGATCTATTAGAGATAAAACATACTATATTGTTTTTGAAGCAAAACACTACAGCAAAGTAACAGCAGGAAATGAAGATAAGTTTCTAGAACAACTAAATGAATATCTAAGAATATTGATTTTACGAGAACTAGAAAGAAAGAAATTTCCTCATGTTTCAAAGAAGGTTACTTTCATAGGGTATCTGGTTCTCTTAAAAGATTATGGAATTTATAAAAACAGAAGAAAGAATTGGAGAAAAAATCGAAGTTTTCCTGACAATAAAGACTTGGAAAAAATTTGGAAGAGGAATGTTTACTTGTTCTCATCCACACAGGATTACATTCAAAGAAATTTAGAATCTGTTGGGCTTACTTTCTATTCCCAATCAATAATCGCTGATTTTTTTAGTGAAAAACAACAATAAGAATAAAAATCCTCTTACTATATCTCTATCAGATGAGTGCTGATATTTCCAAGTACAAAGAGAAGATTTTCTCAATCCAAGTCATAGATCAAGGAGTTAGTATATTTACTGAAAAATTTACAGATTTCTTGAATATAGATGATGTATTAGTATTCGGATTCATATCGGCACTGTACAGCTATACTTATGCTATAGGTAATGAAGAGGTTGTGTCAATAGATTTTGGCACAAGCAAATTTCTTTTTGCAGAACTTCATGATGAAAAATTGCTTGTTATAATCACCAAAGAAAACCTAAGCAAAGAAATTGAAAGTGCACTTATTCAGAATATTTCTCTTAGATATGAAATTTTGACAGAAAATAAATCTATTAGTGAAATTTCTTCTTTGTTTGATATAGGGGATACAATCATACCTCTAGATTTAGTTGCAGAAATAAGAAGAAAAGGGCAGAAAAAACCTGAGGAATCTATTGGTAATGAAGTACTTACAGAAGAATCTTTGCCACTCCCTGGAATTTCTATCCCAACAGTCAAAATGGAAGAATTCTACGTTGAGGTTTTAACTGACGAAGAAAAATTAGGTGGAGATAAAATTAATAGTATTAAGAAATCTTTAACAAATTTCTTCTTGGGGTATAAGAAACTAATTTCAAGTTTATTTGCAGTCGCAAAGGATGATCAGCTTTTTTCATTTGTTTTTAGTAGACGAATATTTTCTGATATATATCCTGTAATAAAATACCTTCTGGCCAATCCTTCAGAAATTAGAATCGATTTTGAATCTTCAGAAAATCTAATTAAATCAATTACAGTGGGAGATGAATCATACTGGGTTTTGGTTTATATAAATAAGAATCAAACCTCAAAATCTATTGTTTTTAGCAGTTTTCGAGATGAACTAGAATCTATGTCTCCTCACATGAGTAGAATTTCTATGTTTGTTGAGAGAATGTTATAGAAATTCTCAATATTCTGATTCAACAAGAAGTTTTCTTTCTAAAATTGTTAGTTTATATACTAAATCCTTATTCTATCACTGAATGAACATTCAAAAATAAAGATAAGATTGATATACTATTAGAAATACTACTTACCCAAAGATATTGGTGTATAAGATGAGTCTGTCTGGTCAACAAATAGAAAAAATGCTTCATGAATTTGAATCTAATACAGAAGGAGTGTTGGGTTGTTCAATTATCTATGCTAAAGATGCCTTATTATTAGCAGAATCATCCCAAAAATTTGAAAGACTTGTTATTCAATGGTTAAGTGAAAAGATGCTTTCTCTAGCTAAGGAATCACTCCAACAATTAATGAAAGAATTTACTTTGATGAGTGTTACAATTGAAGAAAAAGATCACTTTGTTTATCTTCGTCCAATTGGTGATGAGTATTACGCAGTAATTATAACTACCAAGGAAGAAAACAGAGGTCTTCTAGAACACAACATTAAACGATTACTGCAACAACTAACTCCAATGATGATAAGTTAAACAAGAAATGAGGTTGAAAGCTGTGGATTTAACTACTCTTAAAGTACTAGCTAAAATGGCTAGTGGTGATGAAGGACCAAATGAAAGGTTCAAATTTATTTCACCTGATACACAAGGTGTTCTTTGTTCCAGTTCAACATTAGAAGAATTATATGAGTGCGTATTGGACCTAGGTCCTGAAATAATCAAAGCTCATGTATGTTCTTGTGATGACTCCGACGATGCAGGAACTCGTGATTTAGCTTTCTATGTACATTATGTTTTTGGAGATGCAGATCTTTCAATGAAAATCTATAGTGCTGCAGAAAGATTTGAAGATAGTTCAGAAAAACTAAAATTAGAAATAAGCAATCTAATATTCACTAGATTACTTAATTTCAGTGAAATAGCTTTAATTCCAGATTAATCTCTTACAACATAATTTTTTTGTATATTGAATTTTTGTTTCGTTAGTCTATTATTAAATATAGGTGTAAAAATCTTGAGTTCAAAATGTCCCACTTGTAAAGGTCGAGGAAAGATTATAAAGGAAAAAATGACTTGTCCATCGTGTTTAGGTATAGGTAAAACAGCCTTCACACTAGGTGAAACTAAAGAAGGACAAGCTTGTGAGAAATGCCAAGGAACAGGAAAAATCATTTTACGTGAAAAGTGTCCAACATGTGGAGGAAACAAATCAGTTCAATTATGTTCAAATTGCATGAAAATAATAAAAGAACCAACTTCTTCTGGCATATGTAGTAGTTGTGAGAAAACGAAAGTTCCAGTTGTTTATAGTTTAAAACCCCCCGTTGATTCACGACTAGTTAGAACAGGAATGTTAATTCTTTCTAGAGTTGATGCAGTGAAAAAAGTAGGTGTTTTTGTTCAAATTGCACCTGATTCGAATGTTCTAATAAGAACAAAAGATGTAACTCAAGACTATGCATGGGATATTGGAGAGGAAGTAATTGTTAAAGTCAATTTCATAAATGATCAAGGAAAACTTTTTGGTATTCCTCAGAATATAGATGATTATGCAATAGAATCTTTACGAGGAAGAGTAAGAAAACTTCAAATTAATAACCTGAATCAAGACATGGAAGGTTCCTTTATCTCTCTTAATGCACAAGTTGTTTCTGTTTTACAAACATCGGGACCCACTCGTTTTACTCTTGTTGATCAAACTGGTTCAATTAATGGTGCTGCATTCATTAAACCCGGAGAAAGAGCATTTCCAGAAATTGAAGAAGATACGGTTGTAGCAATTTTCGGAGAAATAAATAAACATAGAGATATTTTACAAATTGAAATAAAAGATATGGAAACTTTGGATGCAGCTGAGAGTTCTATTTTAGTAAAAGAAATCGAGAAAGCCATAGATAAAAAAGCTACTCCTCAAAAAATAGATTTTTCGATTAAAAGTGAGCTTCTAGAAAAACTTAGACCAGACCTTACTAAAGCTGCTAAACGTATTAGGAAAGCCATTTACACAGGTCAACCCATAATCATACGAAATCATGCTGATGCTGATGGTACAGTTGCAGGATTTGCAGTCAAGATGGCTATCAAAAACTTGATGGAAAAAGAGGGGTATGATGCCGATACAATAAGGGTGAGGTTGAAACGCCTACCTAATAAACCACCATTCTATGATGCTATTGACGTTACAAAAGATCTTGACTTTGCATTAGCAGATCAGGAAAGATTTGGTGACAAGTTACCCTTATTCGTGTGCTTAGATTTTGGATCGAGTACTGAATCTCTCTTCCCCTATTTACAAATTAAATCACTAGATTTAGAAGTAATTGTAATAGATCACCATTTTCCCGATAAAGAAATCAAAGATTTAGTAGATATACATGTAAATCCATATTTCGTCGGTGGAGGATATGAACTATCAGCTGGTATGTTGGGTTTTGAATTAGCTAGGATAATCTGCTCTAGTATCCATGATGATTTACTACATCTACCAGCAATTGCAGGGTTGATGGATAGAGTTGAAGGAAAAGAACTGGAGCAATACATCAAGTTAGCTGAATCCAAAGATTATACAATAGATGATCTGAAGAATATTGGTATAGCTGTGGACTATGAAGTATATCAACTAAGATTTTCGGAAGGACAAAATCTTATGAAAATTTTATTTGGTGTTGATACTCCAGCAGAATGGCATACAAAGATGTACACTTTAATCGGAAGAGAAACAAGAGAGATGATGGATAAAGCGTATAAGAATGCTCTTCCTCATAGTAAGGTCAAGGAACTAACAAATGGTGTGTTACTGGTAACTATAGATGTAGAGATGTATACGCATAGATTTACTTTCCCGAATCCTGGTAAACTAACAGGATTAATTTTCGATCATCATTGTCATGAAAATCCTGATAAAGCTGTGGTTACTCTTGGAGAAGGTCCAGACTTCATAATTCTTCGTTCTAAGGGACTTGTAATAAATTTCCCCAATGCTGTGAAATTAATGCAAAGCAAAATTCCTGAAGCCGATGTTGAGGGTGGCGGGCACGAAGTTGTAGGTTCAATTAAATTCTATGCGGGAGTAAGAAAGAAAGTTATGAAGTTCTTTATTGAACATATATCCGAATTAGAAATTAAAACCACATAAAAAGAGGAGATAATTAGGAATTATCTCAATCATTTTTATCTTTAGGTTTTCTTCTGAAAACCTTTCTAAAGCCTTTAGAAACTCCTTTTTTCGTTTTAGAGTAAGCTCCACCAATAGCTCCTGCAACTTTTTTGGTAGGGGTTATAAAAACCTTTCTTGCTGCAGATTTAGCACCTATTTTAATCCCCTCCTTAATTACCATGTTTGCGTAATCTTTCCATGAATCTTCCCCACGTCTGATTCTATCCAATCTTTCTTCTAATTCTTCAAATGATGGTAGAAATTCAAATCTGTATAGTTCAGGTGATGAATATCTACGAAATCTTGAAGACCATTTGTAACTAAATAGGAAGAATATTATTATAAGAGGTAAAAGAATAATTGCTATTTTATCCTTTAAGCCAACCAGATCATTTAGTGAGAAAAAGGTTTGAGTAAAGAGATCTTCAGTAGCAATAAACTGAAGGATAGTTACATGATATCCTAAAACCAATCCCATTAAAGTAATTAGAACTCCTAAAGGACCCATGAATCTGGGAATTTTCAATAAATACCAATCCTCCTCAGCTTCAGTTTCAATGATATCATCACTCTTAGTTGATTCATCAATAGATAGGGTCATTTCCTTAGCTTCACCTTTCTCTATTTTTTTTACTTTTCTCCCATAACTAGAAACAGTATAGAAAATGAAGAAGAGAGCAATAATTATACTTCCTGCATTATCATATGGGATTATGCTAGTTTCCGCTCTATTTTGGAATGTGTAAAGTGCATATTTCCATAATGTAAATGAGGAAAAAACATAGAAGAATGCTAAAATTGTGTAAAAAACATCATCCTTCTTTCCCCAAACAAAAATCATGAGATTAACCAGAATTATGGCTAGAAGTGCAAATAAGACTGTCATTAAAGTAAAGACAAAGCTAGTTATGGTTTCAGCTGTTATTTGTGATATTAGGAACCTTTTAACGGAATCATAGATAACATAACCAGCCAAAACAGAATTAACTAATGAGAAGAAAAACGCAATACCACTGAATATAATTGTTCCTTCATCTGCTGGTTTTCCAAGAAACATAATACTTCCTAAAACCTTACTTCCCCAGAAATTTCTTGATAATGAAAATGTTAGAAATATAGATACAATTATCCAGCTAAAATAACAAATTGATGCGATATAAGGCGAAAGAATAGGAACGAAGTAAAGCAATGCTGCTCCACCTACTGCAGATAATATTGCTGGAGGAACCCAGTATTTCAATGGATATTTTGAGAAAAATAGTCCGAACAGCACGTATGTGATAGCTACAGACAACTCTATTGCTATAAGTAAATTAGCTATTATCTTCAGTGCCCCAGGAGGACCAACTTCAACATTTTTACGAATTAGATAGAAGATTGTAGTTGTTAGACTAATCAAAACAAAAGCTAAAGTGTAAAAGATATATCTTTTGCTGAAAAGTACTTTAAAACCACTAGTGAAGATATTTTTGATATATTTATAGAAAGCTTTCTCAACATATGACATGAATTACCAATATCTTCGGTCTATAAAAAAAGTTTGGAAATTAGTTTAAGTATAGTATCTTTTGTCTGTATCCTCTTTGTTTTTCTAAAATCCTCTTTCTCAAAAACTGTTATATAATATATTAATAGAATATTAGAGGATACTAATGTTTGAGATTTTTGAAACCTTTCTCTTTGATGGAGACGGAGTTTTGTATAAAGAAAATTCACCTCTTCCAGGAGCCATGGAATTTTTACACTTGCTTGAAAAGAAGGACAAGCAAGTTTTCATTTTAACTAATAATAGTACAAAGACACGAGAAGAATTCCAAGAAAAACTAAAGAACTTGGGTATTTCTTTACCTGTAAATCATATTTTAACTTCAGCCTTTTTAACAGCTGAATATTTGAAACAAAAAGCCCCAAACTCTTCTGTGTATGTTATTGGGGAGCAAGGTTTGAAACAAGAACTATTGCTTGCGGGTTTGGATGTTGTTAATAATTGGGAAGAGAAAAATGATGAAGATATTTTCAATTTAAATTTTGACAATATTGATTATGTTATTACTGGAATGGATCGAAATTTTAATTACACGAAAATAGCTAGAGCAACTCATATACTTGTAAATTATAAAAATGTTCAATTCATAGCAACAAATGGAGATTTTACATTCCCAACGGTTAAAGGTCTAATCCCGGGAGGAGGAGCAATGATTGCAATGCTTGAAGCATTATCTAACAGGACTGTTGAAATTATTATTGGAAAACCTGCTCCTTTAATGTATGAAACAGCAATATCGATAGCTGAATCGAAGAAGGACCTCTCAATAATGTTTGGAGATAGAATTGAAACAGACATATATGGAGCTAATAAAGCAGGGATAAATTCTTGTTTAGTTCTATCTGGTGTAACATCAATGAATGATCTTGGAGATTTGGAAGAGGACAGTGGACCAGATATAATTATCAACAATCTCGAAGATGCTGTTAATGATTTCAATTAGGTACTTCACCTTAAACTACTGAGTAGTAAAAAGTTATCAAATCTTACAAAGAGGGAGAAAGCGATCAAAAAGGTTTTTCAGAGTAAGAAGAAAAAAGAAAGAAACAAATTAAGCAAAATAGGAAAAACAACTCTTTAGAGAAATTTTCTCACCCTTTAAATATCATTTTGCGGATATACCTACTAGTGAAAGTAAGTTGGTCACACAAGCATCAAGTAAGAAACAAGCACATACCTCTTCTCCTTCAGAGAAAGTGATGAGAAGTTATCAAGTAGTACTAAAATGTGTTGACCAACACCAACGAGAAGAGATTAATCAACGAATAAGAGAGTTAGAAGAAAGACAACATAAACTGCTTACTACTCGAACTATAAAGAAAGCTGTGGAGTTGTATCAAAGAAAACCTAGAGAAAAATTCTTCACTCAACAACTCTGTAAAGAAGTAGGGAAAAGCCCCAATATTGCTCAAAGTGCATTTCATTGGCTTCACATTGCTATCAAGGGGAAAGTTGACAAAGAACGAAAAGTACAAGGATTATTCAACTTTTTATTGAAGAATCCTCAACAACTGATAGAATGGTTGATTTTCAGTCGTTCTCCTTATACTGAACGTAGTTTGCAGAACCATTGGAGAGTAAGAAGAAGATATATAATTAATCTTCTGACAAGTACTAGGGCACAGACCGATTCTTATTGGAGAAAAAAGCAAAAGAAATACAATATTCCCAAGTTCTTACAATTAAACGCCTTCCTTCCAACATGTACTCAACTTGAAGTTGTCCAAGCTATTGATGATGCACTGTTTTACCACAACCATAAATTTTCCCTCTTTCCACAATTGAAGAAGAATCAGAAAGCGTTTCTAGAAAAACTCCAACTCTTAAAGAAAGAACAGAATATTATTGTTCCCTTTCTCACTTCATGGATTAGCAGTCCTCAGAGTTCTCGTTGGAAAAGTTTCAAAACTCTCGCAGAACAACTAGCTATTGTAATAGGAAAACCTACCCGAAAACTCTTTTCAGCATTGCGCTTAATAGTAGTTTTCACACTCTTTGATTATTTCATGCAGAGTGTCCCTCAGTTAATCAAGGTCATTCCAGCTACAGCAGTTGTTACTCTCCCATATAAACGAAAGAAGAAAGGAAATCTACCCATTAAATTACACATGAAAAAAGACTATGTTATTACCCGTCAAGGGAATGCTCAAGACCTCACCAATCAAGTTAAGAAACATGGATGGACCCAACTAGGCTTTCCAAAGAAAGGAAAGAAGAAACTCACAGCTGTAGTTCAATTCCCTCCCAAAGTTCTAGATTATCTCCAAAATGGTGCTCATATCAGAGTCTTCCAAGTGAGTAGTGGACATGCCCCTTGTTTCAAACCTCGTGTGGATGTGGTGCTAGAAGGAACACATGTCTGTTTCCATTCCAGTACTCTTCTCCACACTTATTTAGCTAATATTCCTAGAGGAAAATCACCAGTTCTTGGGATAGATATCAATCGTTTAGGGCAGTATATGGTTATGTTCAATGCTGCTCTTAGTCTCCCTCAAGATTTGCTAAGATTAGCAGAACATTATACTCATCTGAGCGAGAAAGTTCTTCCCGAGCTAACTCGAGGATTGCTCCGTAAGAGAAAAGAACATGATGTCAGAGGGTGTTGTAAACTGAAGGGAGAACTTAATCGTGTGCATACTCGTCGTAGCAGGATCCTTCGAGAAATCCTTCGTCTTCTTCCACATTTTCTTGCAGCAGTGATGGTGAAAAAGAAATGTCAAACACTCAAGATTGAAAGACTTAATGCAGATCCTACTGGAACTAAAGGTGCATTAGCTAAGGCTATTTACACCATGCCTGATGGTATCTTCATTTATAAAAAAGCTGTCTGGCTAGCCTCCTTAGAATTAGGTTATGATGTACAACTAGAGGAAGTTCTTCCTTATAACACTAGCACATCCCATCATAGATGTGGGGGAGTCCTTACTCGTCAACTTGGTCAGTATGATATTGCTCCTTGTAATAAGTGTGGACAACAAGTTAATACTCATAAAAATGCTGCATGGAATATTTCCTCCCTCTCAGGTAAACTCCTTCCTAAAGATTCCTTCCCCTCAACGCACGTGTAGGGGACCCATTTAAACGACAGTTAGACGCCTTCTGGCTAGTCTAGCCAAGTTTCATAACGTGCTTAAATTTTTATACTTAAATTGTAAAACTTGTTATGTGAAACAAATTCCCCTCCTATTTACAAAATGTTCAGGTTTTCTAATTATTACTTTATGCTTGTTTTCTTATACTTCCTATAGTCATTCAATTGATGATTCTTTTCTAAATCTTTCAAATGATGCCAATAAATTATCAAATATCTTTCAAGAGAATTTTCTCCTAGATGAAATTCTTCATTCGAAAAATAATGACTTCTTTAGACTTCTAGTAAAGACTAAAAATGAAGAAGCTATTCATTCTCTTAAAATTGTGGGAAAAGATCTCAAATTCTTTGAAACATTTGAAGGGATTGCTTTAACAATTTCAAAAGATGCATTGTTGCACCAGATAAGTAGGGGAAATATACTTTCAGTATGGAAAAACTCAAGGATTAGAGCAGCTAGTTCAGATGTTCATCTGGCTTCTTTAAACTTAAGTAGAGACATAGATGATTTTAATAGCAAAATCCATTCTCAAGCCCTTTGGAATTTAGGATATTTCGGAAATGATACAGTAGTTGCAATTCTGGATACAGGAATAAAAACAGATCATCCAGCACTAGATGTAGGTATGGATGGTGAAAATCGAATAATAGACAGCAAGAATTTCATTGATAATGATGCTAAAGTTGAAGATGATAATGGACATGGTACAGAAGTTGCTGGGATAATTGGTGGTAACGGATTATATGGATATGATCGCGGAGTAGCCCCTAACTGCAAATTTCTAGTCGGTAAGATTCTTTCCTACGATGCTACAGGTTCAATTGAAGATTTAATTGAGGGAATTGATTGGGCTGTAGAAAACGGGGCAGATGTAATAAATCTCTCTTTAGGAAAAGAAGTATCGAATAAAGAATCTCCGGAGGTTGAAGCTGTTAATAGTGCAGTAAGAAATGGAGTTGTGGTTTGTGTAGCTGCAGGCAATTCACGTGGAATTTCTGAATTTGGTTATAATGATAAATATACTATTTTAAGTCCGGGAATTGCTATGCAGGCTATTACAGTGGGAGCTATAGATAATAACATAATTTTATTCGAGGAGTGTAGTGCTGGTCCTGTAGCAGAAAATTATAATGTGAGTTCAGAGAATTTTCTTTTTGACTCGGTAGATTTAGAAAATACTTGGTTAAAACCAGATGTTGTTGCTCCGGGTGTTTTGTTAAATACTACTTCTACTAATTTACAAGGATCAACCACGGTAACAGGTACAAGTTATTCAACAGCTGTAGTGTCTGGAATGTGTTTGTTATTAAAGCAAATTTATCCTGATTATAAACCATCAATTTTGAAAGCTGCACTTCTTGAAACTTCGGATCCATTAACAATAGATTATCTATCTCCTTTTGGAGAATATATCAGCCTCTTAGTACCACCAGTTTATCAAGGAGCTGGATTAGTAGATGCCAGTGAAGCAAGATACTACTTACAGCATCCACAAAGTATAACCATCTGGCCTTCAGATTTACCCTATATCCGACAAGTATTTTTCAAAAATGAAAGGCAATCATTCTATATTCATCTGTTTATCAACAAGGAAATTGATAATTTAAGAGTAGAGTATTCAGTAGTATTAAGTGAGTTACTATCGTTAAGCAACATACCAGCGGACTATGAAATCGGTCAATACGATATTCTAGTGGAAATTTCATCAGAGAATCAGTATACGGGACCCATAAGTAGTCATCTTGATTTCATAATCGATGATCAAATTTATCCTGTAGATGTTAACCTTCACATAAGAGTTGGAAAAGGGAGGATATTATTTGACTGTAATGAGGTTGGAGATGAGAAGTTTTTCTCGTTATTTGGTAATCTGAACAATTTTCTAGATACTGCTAGATTCTATGGGTTGATTCCTGAAATACTAAGAAGAGATGAAAATGTTTTCCATCTAAATCAACTGAATCTCAATAATTACGAAGTTATAGCTTTAATTAACCATAATAGTTCACTTCTTCATAATTTCTCCTCTTTGGATTCTTCAGCAATTTTAGATTACATCTATCCAGAAGAAGATTATTCGGGTGGCGCAATAGTAATTTTTCCTTCTAAAGAAAGTGATATTGATAGCCTTAATAGCCTTCTTAAAGCACTTAACATTACTTATAGTCAAACAGGAGTAATCAATGAAACGGTTAACTTATCATCAGATTTCCGTCTTTTGACTTCAAATCCTAATAGTCTGCAAGAGATCTTTATTCCATCTCCTTTTAATGTGATAAAAACAAATGATTCCGATAGTACAATATTTGATCGTTTTGTTTATTCTGACAATAGAAGTAACAATGGTTCGCTAGTAGTCGCAGTAAATGATTTGTCAATGTTTCTAAATTCTCCATATCTCTATGATAATTTGCAAATGGATTATAAAGTGTTGAACTCTGCTTTAAATTTTGGAGATAATCAAGAATTACTTCATAATATTATGGGTACAGCAGTTGTTTCAAATCTTGAATTTGCTTATAATATATCTAGTTTGGAAGTAGTAAAGGGAGAAGACACTATAGAAGTAACAATAAGTGCTGCTAACAATTATAAACCCTTAACCAATTGGGATTTTTATTTAACAGTAGAGAACGGGGATGTCATTGTAGTTCGAAATTATGATAAGATTGATTATGGTAATGGAACATATTTAATCATTTTTGACCCGTCGCTATATTCAATTTCTCCAGGAGAACACACTCTTGCAATCCGTTCCTCATATGGTACACATTCATGGAGAATTCATATTCTAGCAAAGGTTTCTTGGGGACCTATAGTAGTTGAAATTTCTCTAGCAGTATGTGTTGTTTATTTGTTGATAACCAGGAAAAAACGAGTTAAGTCGTAAGAATCCGATATACTTTTTTTCCGTATTTTCCAAGTACATTCATTGCTAGAGCTAAAGTGTAAATGTCTTTAGATGCAGCAAGAATAATGAATTGGTCAAGATTTAGAAGAATAACAAACCCTTCAGATCCTTTAATAATTACTTGATCCAAATTTCCACACTTAATCTGATTTACAGTTTGTTGACCTGCTGAGTTGAGAGCTGACGCTAATGCTGACATGATAACTTGATCTGTACTTTTCTCAGCAAAGAAAGCTACCTCTTGTCCTTCAGAACTTACAACAGCGATTGCACTTAAGCTACATTCTTTTGAAATATCACGCAGTGCTATTAATAATTCATTCTTCTTTTCTGGAGTTATAAAATCTAACATTAATCTACAATGAACGAGCAAAATTATTAAAGTTATTTGTCACCATGTCACCTTAATAGGATGAATTCTACTGTTCAAAGATTATATATTGTCTAAGATGATGAGTGACTACAACTTATCATAAACTCTCTTAAATGAATTTTTCTAGATAAGTCTATCTCGATGTGTTCTACAAACTGGAGTATAAATCTCCACACTTGTTCCTTTGGATTTGTATATCCAAGCATTTAATGCAAATGCTTCTTTTCCACAAATAAAACAAGCTTTCTCATCTAGTAAAGGTAATTTCTTTCTTGGCATTCGATTCCAGTAGTTTTTGAATTCCTCGAAACTCTCCAAATACTTTTGATGCAGTTCCTTTGCTTCTTTATCTTCACTTGTCGTATGTCCAGTTATAAAGATGATATAACTCCACAAAACTATATCTAGAATATTTCCAAACGATTTAATTGGAATATAATGATAACCTGTGATTTTAATCTGATGAAATTGTTGCTTAACTTTATAGTCAATCAGCAAATCCCTCCTTTGAGCACTTTGTCCTAAATCTAGTTTATACTTCTTTGAGATATTTACAATTCTTTGACTTAATTCTTCAAATAACCAATCAATAGTTTTCTGACTGCCTTTTTTTCGAATATTTAGGAATTTAATCTCCAGAACAGGAAATGAGATAGTAATGAAAGCCTCACCTACTGCTGCATTAGCTTTTCTAGCTAAATACTCGTACATGCCAGAAGGGTAGGTAATTCTCTTTCTATCAAAGCTCAAGCAATTTCACTTGTAAGTCTCTCTTACACTAAACTATGAAAAAAACTAGCCTAAAAACTTAACTGCGTAATTACTTACCCTTTGCAGCTTTTTCAACTAAATCTTTTAGTTTATCTCTTTTAGCACCAATAAGAGAATTAAAAGGCTTTCCATCCCTGAATACCACAAATGTGGGAAGACTGGCAATCATATACTTTTGAGCAAATATCGATTCCTCGTCCATATTCATGCGAAGGAATCTAACAGAAGTTGCATGTTTTTCAAATAATAGTTCAAAGAATGGTTCAATAGATCTGCATGGTCCACACCAAACAGCCCAAGTATCTACTATAATCGGTCTTGTTTCAGATTTTAGAATCTCCTCAAATTCTTCATAAGTTACGTTTGGTACTTTACCCATTTTCTTCCCCTTTCTACAATTTCGAGAGCTAATATTGAGTTTTATGCTCTCATATTTATCTCTTCACATCTCGGGAAATTTATCTAATAAAAGTTTATGTAAAACAACCGAAAGATGTTAACTTAACAGACATGGGTTACACTTGAGGGTACATGGAGAGTCATGGGGGACATTCATAAATCATTCATAAGGAGTAGAAAAACTTGTTCCTTGATGAGGAAGTGAGAAGTTGTAATAATCTCAATAGCAACGGAGCTCAAGGTTTATTTGTTCTAGCATTGACCAAATTGATTGAACAGGGAAAACTTTAGAAGAAATTTTAGATAAAATTAACATTACAAAACAAGAGATAATAGGATGTCAAAACAAGAGATAATAGGATGTCTAATAAACCAGAAAATATGAAATGGGGATTTACGTTGGCAATATGGAATGTATCCAGATAATAAACCCTCCATCCCATTATCCCTCCAAAAAAGAATTCGAAGGATCATGGGACAGACTCTCCCCATAATAGAATCGTCCTAGCACATCTGCATTATCCTAGTCTCTATCGTCACAATCTCCCCCCAGAAAGAAGAGCAAGTGTCAAACATGTCTTTGGACTGATAAAGCTTCAAAGGGGTGTAGTACGAGACCGTCTCTCTTCTACCTGGGATAATACTATTCTCTGCAGATTCATTTGGTACAATTATAATTTGTTTTTACAGGGAGTGATGTGAGCAAGAAGAAGTTATTGGACCTCCTTTATTCTATTTCTAAAAGAATAGTGCAGAAAATGGTATTTTTACATTATGGAAGAAATGAAAAAAAACCAAAAGAGTGTGAGACTCAAGAATTAAAGTCCAAGGTACATTAGAGGTTCCCTATATATAGAAAAAAAGAAAAAGAAAAAGAATTATGGGAAAAATCCTCCTCCTCCACTTGTGGAAGGAACGCTGTTTGGATCATTAGGGTCTGAAGGATTCAAAGGACCTAAACCAAAAACCTCTAAATAATCACTCCATCCATCTCCATCAGTGTCTGAACTGAATGGATTAGTGAAGTAGATGGTAACTTCTTCATAATTAGTTAAACCATCACCATCAGGATCCAGATTTGCATCATTAACTAATGGATTTGTTCCATAAACTATCTCTTCTATATCGTTCATTCCATCATTATCCGTATCTGAATCAT
>DXJF01000044.1 GCA_019057375.1 Candidatus Heimdallarchaeota archaeon | reverse complement strand
TTATCTTGACCACCAACATCTATCAAAGTTTTGACTCCTGGGAATAGATATTCAGCGCCTATAGCCATTGCTTTAATTTCAGTGATTTGACTCTTAGCAAATCGTGATCTTTCTCTTCCATAACCTGAAGAAACAACGTTAGCTATTTGATTTCTTTCAAGATTAGCTTTTTCTAATACTGTGTTAAAAACTTGCTTTTCTGCATCTACCATATTTGCTCCAGTTGGAATAATCTCATAGCTAAGTATTTCCTTCTCATTGTTTAACACAGTAGCTTTAGTAGTAGTTGAACCAATATCTAAACCAATTACAAACATATGTGACTGCTACTGAAGTGGCCTTTTAAAAACTTTTCAAAATCTGTTCTTAATCTCGTTGTTCAATTAATTCTAAAAGAGCTTCTAATCTCATTTTAACTTGTTCTTCTCCAACATTTTTGATATTACAGCTATCTGAATCTATCAGAACAACAGGATAATTTTCTTTCAAGTTTTCAACAATATAAGAAGCTGTAGAATTTAATTGGTGGCATCCCCACGAAGTCATGTAAACAATCCCATCATATCGATGTTTGCTCAAACGTTTTTTTATTACTTCTAGTCTTTTCTCAATTGGTACATTTGAGTATGCTGATAGATATTTCTCTGCTACTTCCTCAATAGGATTATTTCTTTTTGAAGGAGGAGGCACAGTACTTTCCATGAATTCTTGATAACCTATAAACGCATTATTTTCTGCTAAGAAATATTGAAGTTTTCTTAAGGGTACAATTGGGTGTCCAATCCATGCAATACGTTTAGATGAATCGCCCATTTTTGGAAATTTTAGATAGTTGAAGTCTTTTACTGCTTTATCGAAATATTTCTCAACCCTCTCTAAACTTCCAACAAAATCAACCAAAACTGAAGAAATAGCAGTAAAGTGACCTTCAAAAAGCTTTGTTGGAACATCTGCTTTAAGTTGCATAATTTTCTCGTATTTCTGATAAACCTCTCTATAACGAGAGTTAATTCTCCTCAATTCTTCCCTTTCGAACGTAAACTCTGTTTCTTTTTCGCAAAACTCAATTAAACCATATAGTTCATTTTTGAAATATTCAAATTTCTCTTTTTCTCCTGAATAATTTCTAGGGATATCTATAGCATAATATTTTGTTTTGAACATCTTCGACATCAATCGTAATGTATGGTATTGATCTTCGCAACCAGTTGGAGTACCACCCAAAATTATTTTTGCCTTTGGAAGAATATTCTGAGAAAAAATTCCCACAGAAGCATGATGAAAACTGCATGAATCAGCAGGTAATCCAATCTGGAAAGCTTTTTCAAAAGCATCTGGTATTAACCAAGGTACTCTAGCATAATTGCTCCCAAATACCTCTGTTGTGAATGGTAGCAAGTTCATTGCATATAGGATTTCCACAGGATATACAAAGGGAACCCAAGCAACTCTATTTAAATTTCTGTAGCATTCTCTGAGAAACTTAGTGTATTGATTATAGATGATTCTATCTGATTTAATATTTGTCAACCATGAAGCTACTGTAGCAGCTGAAAAACTTACAGGTTTTATCATCAAATGCTTGAAAGCGAATCGTAAGAACTTACTTGCATCCATCTTTTTACCTCCTATCAATCAAACATTCCTTAAAAGCTTCAAGTCTTGTTTTAACTTGTTCAAAACCTAATCCTTCGCTCTCAAGTTCTATTTCCAATATAGGTAAATCAAAATCTGGAATCTGTTTTATCAATGGTACTAAAAATGTAAATACATCACAGAATTTGTAATTTAAGATGATGATTCCTTCGATACCATTTTGTTCAACTACATTGCTAATTTCGTCTACCTCAAAATCCAGTAAAGATGGGTTAAACTTCCCTTTTATTGTATTTAGAACAACAAAATTAATGTATGACTTCAGATCTTCAATTGAGGTTTCCTTAAGTTCTTGATACACAAAACATAGCCCATTTTCAAATGTATCCTTCTTTATTTCGAATAATTCATCCATTTTTTCTAATATAAGAAGAATCTCCTCACTCCAAAATTCTCCCAATATCAAAACGGATGGCTTATCGATTTTTGTTTTACTTTCTAAACTATTGCTGCTGATTTTCTTATCTATTTCATTCTTTATTTTTTGAAAAGATGCAGCATCCCGATCCAAAATTACAGGAATTAGAGAAAGTAAATCTACATATTTCATTTGTTTTTTCGTATGTACTTCTTTCAAATATTTTATTAGATTCTGTCTGTCTTTAATTTCTTGTTTCAATTTATTTATTGAAACAGATTCTAGTGATGAATCATTGTTAATATAGTCTTCAATTTGCTTTTCCAGATAAACTTGAGCATGTTTTCTGTTGCTTCGTGGAACTTCTATAAAATCATGTTTGCAGATCTCATCTAATAATGAATGAAGTCTATTTAGTTCTGAACAATGACTGATAATTAATAGTTTGTCTGATCTATCTCTAATCTTAGGTACTATAGAGGTATAGATGTGTTTACTGAGCTGACAATACTGCTGAGGAAGAAAATTTATTTCATCGAAACTTCTTGTCTCGCTAATACTCCATATATGTTTTACAGTGTAATTTGCTAGTCTAATTATCTCATCAATTGGAGAGGAACTCAGGATAAATGAATTAGATTTCATTAATGAAGCAAGAAATAGAACTCATGCTAATATAAAAAACTTATATTATTTTGCAACTCTTATTCCACCAAAACTATAAAAGGAAGATATGATGTTTGCTTTCTATGGAAAATGTTATTGTTTTAAATTTAGGATTTACCAACGTCTTTTTACTTAGAACTGAATTTGGATACATTCAATTCGATGCTGGTTATAAACACAACGTGAAAAAATATTTAAGACTTCTAGAAGACAATCATATTCTCCCCGAAGAGATTAAGTTGATAATAATAAATCATGCACATTTCGATCATACTGGTGCCTTAAAAACGATTCAGGAACTTACAAAAGCACAAGTCTTAGTTCATGAAAATGAAAAAGAGTTTATAGCTAAAGGAATATCTGCAGAAGTTCGACCGCTTACTTTTCTAACAAAATTAATGGTGCCGACTATGCCAAAATCCTGGGCACAAACAGACCCAGTTGAACCTGATATCGTTATTCAAGATGAATATTCACTCATTGATTTTGGTATTAAAGCGAAGGTTATTCATACCCCTGGACATACTCCAGGTACTGTTGCAGTTATAACAGAAGATGGGGATGCACTTATTGGATGTTCAGTTCAAGGATTTCCTCTGAGATTACGTCGTGGAATTCCTGCGATTGCAATTGATCAAGAGCGTATTTGGAAGAGCTGGGAAAGAATAATTGAAGAAGGAGCAAAAAACATATACATATCCCATGGTAAACCTTTCAAAGTAGATTTTATGAAAAAGAAATTAGAAAAAAGAAACGCAAAAAAGAGAAAAAATCTGAATTGAACTTCGCAGTTATTATCGTGTAGAAATAGACTATGATTTTCTTTAAGTTTTATTTTCTTCAGCTTTGCTCTCCGCATACTCTTGTATTTCTTTATCTACTTGCTGAATTTTCTTTAAACTTCCACTACTTAACTCTTGACTGCTTACTGAAGAACTTTGAGCAAAATACCCGCGTTCTGAAGAATTTTCATAATCTTTTTTCTCTAAACCTTTAAATCTGCAATCCTGATAAGAATACTCTACATCTCCACTATAATACTCTGCAATTTTCTCTAGCAAAAGATATATCTTCCTTCCAAATTTTTCTAGTTTAGCAAAGGCTTCATCAAAAGAAGCTATTTTTCTAGACCCACTTACCATAGTAGAAAAATTTTCGTTTTTATTTGTGTAAATCTCCACATATTGTTCAAAAACAATCTTTTCTCTCAAGTATGTTTTCTCATCATACTCTCCACTGAAAAACACTTTCTCTGATGGGATGTAAATATCTATTTCTTGAGTTAGAAGGACATTTGCAACTAGATAGGAGTTGTTAAAGATGTACATGTCTCCATTTATATGTTCTAGACCGAATTCAGGTGTTCCAAAAATTTCTTGGATTTTTTCTGTTAATTCTTCTCTTTTAAAAATTTCACCGGATGACACATTTTATTGATGTTCTTTCAGTTTAAAAATTTTCATGTGAAATAGATGTTTTGTCTGAAGCATTTTCACTTTAACAAAATTTAAGTATCGTCTGCGAACATAATAATTGTAATGGAACCTAAAGCTAAGAAAGCGTATATTATTCTTTCATTGATTTCAATCATACTTGGCGGAATGGTTGTTATACTAGCATTTTTGGATTTTGCAGATCCAGTAATTGTGGTAGTACCAGCTGCTGTTGGTGTTATGTTGATAATTACTATTATGTGGGTTGTTTTTGTTAGGATAAGACAAAAAGAGAGAAACGACTTTGTTTTGGCTAAGAAACATCGACCTTATGATCAAGATATTGAGTATAAACACTATGATCCATCTAAAGCTCAAGCATCTAAGGAAGCGATTTTCTGTGAATATTGTGAAGCTAGAATGGAACCATCTGAAACCGTTTGTAGCAGTTGTGGAAAGAGCAAAGATAGGTTTGCAAGAACTAAACTTACTTGAGAGTGATTAAATGGATTCAACACTAGCAACTTGGCTAGACGATAATGGAGTCGAATATATCCTCCACTCACATCCTGCAGTTTTTACAGCGGCTGAAGCAAAAATTCACTGCGGTTTCATTCCTGGTTTACATTGTAAAAATCTATTCCTGGAAGAAAAAACTGGAGATAATTACTTTCTGGTTACAATTCCTGCTGATCAACGTTTAGATATTAAATCTCTGAAAACAAAATTGAATTGCTCTCATCTAACTTTTGTCGATGAACAAGATTTAGAAAATCTTCTAGGGTTAACTAAAGGAGCTGTTTCACCTTTAGGACTAGTAAATGATAAAGATAACAGAGTGATATATGTTGTTGAAGAATCTGTTTGGACCTCTGATATTGTTTCTTTTCACCCAAACATCAATACAGAGACTTTGGAACTATCACAAGATGCTTTTCATTTACTGATCAAGAATACAGAAAATTCAATAAAAATTGTTAAATTGTAGTTAAATGTAATCTGACTGATTTCTTTTCATTGTTCATTCAGATTTTTTATTTGATTGATAATCTCCTCAACTAAAGTATCTGTCAAGATTTTTCCCTTTTCCTTATTTGCTAGTGTAGGATCACCATATATTCCAGTTGGACTATACGCTCCATCTCCTACTGGATTTCGAGTTAAACCTTTTCTATCTGGTCTTGAATCATAATCCTTGACTGCTTTATTCATATCAACTACTTCTGGATACATGTGAAGCATGATTGATGTTTCACTCTCATCAGCGTGAGTTCCTCCTTCTTGTTGTAGCAATTCAGGATCATGCTTTTTTTCAACTTCTAGTAAATTTAGAAAACGAAGAATTATTCCTTGTTGTTCTAGCTCTTCAGCGGCAGATTTCAAAGGTTTTAAAGTTGAAATTCCGGTATTTATGATATAAAATTTCTTGATTCCATAACCGTTCATAGACATACAAATATCAATAACAACCTGCTTGAAAGTCTCCTCTTTAAGTGAAACCGATCCTGGATATTCAAGAAAAGAAGGATAATAGCCATATTGAAGAGTAGGAAGAACAGCAACTGGTACTACTTTAATGACTTGTTCTTTCAGAAATTCTGCCATGACATAATCATTATTGAGCAGTAAGTGAGGACCATGTTCCTTAGTTCTAGCTCCTAAAGCGATCAAAACTACTTCATAATTCTCTAACACTTTCTCAGCTTGCATCCAAGTGAGATTTTCTAGTTCTATAGAATTCAGAGACAAAGCGTCGTTTTTTTCTTCTTTAATCTTCATTAGAATTACTTATGTCTACTTCTTAAAAATACATTCGTTTTTATCACCCTTAAAAATATATAAGTGCTTAAGATTCTGTTAATATATGTTCTTTAATAAATATAGTTCTAAACTAATTGCAGTTGTTTTTGGAACTATTCTTCTTCTCGGTGTTTCTCCATTAATAAGTTCTGCGAGAATTACAGTTTCTATTACTGCTCAAAACCTTCCTGATATTGATAGAACTTGGGATGATCTAGTTTTGCTTTATGACAATCATTTTCATAATTCCTCTGAAGTGTACGAGGAAATTGAGTATATTCATGATTCTGTTCCTGACCTTGTAGATTTGGAAGTTATTGGTCAAACATTCCTAGGAAAAAATATAATCTCATTACGAATAACAAATGAACTTCGAACCCATCAAAAAGCAAAAACATTGGTTGTTTCACACCATCACGGGCGCGAACAGATTAGCATTGAAATAGCTTTGAGATTTGTTCATTATCTCCTTAACAGTTATCAAGAAAATAACACTATAACAGATTTTATCGACCATCAAGAAATCTATGTTATTCCCGCTCTAAATCTCGATTCATTAGATCTTGTTGTTAATGAAGACAATCATTGGTTAAGAAAGAATCTTAGACCCTTTGACGATGATAGTGATGGTTTTTTTGATGAAGATCGAGCTGAAGATGTCAGTGGGGACGGGATTGTTTCTTCTTTCGATGTTTATGATAATACTAATCCATCAAATCCAATTTATCTCTACACCTATTATGAAGGTATTGACAATGATTTAGATGGTCTAGTAAACGAGGATGATGTTGGTTATACAGATCTCAATCGTAATTATGATTCTTATTGGCGAGATGGAAGTGGATGGAGTCCAGATACCATGTCTCAAGTTTTTCCTGGACATGCTCCTTTCTCTGAACCCGAAACACAAGCATTTCGTGATTTTGCTCTGAACCATAGTTTTGGAATGGCATACTCTTTGCATTCAGGGATAAATGCAACATATTTCGTAGATGATGAATACGGCTGGGCTGAACCAGACTTATACTGGAAAATGGTTCAAGATTATGTTAATATTCTTCCTCCTTCTTTTACAGAAGTTTATACAGGCAATGTAATAAAGAATCTTCCTAAGGCTGAATCAGCTGTTTTAGCTGGGGGTTGGGACACCTGGTTATATTTTGAGCAGGATTGTTTAGCTCCAATTACCTTTGAACTTTACAGAAATTATTCCTCTATTGCTCCTGGTTCAGAAACTGTTCTAGAAGAAAACTCTACTCATTTGATTCTTGAATGGAAATCGATCTATGATTACTTTAATCCTTACCCACAGTACATTAATGCACTTTGGTTTGATGTTCGTCCTGGTTTTGATTACTTGCTTGATAATACTCCCAGATTATCTATTGTTTCTAAAGTTCTTTCTGGTGGATACAAATTAGATGACGAAGTAGAGCTTTCCTTTAATGTAACTAACTTAAGCCCTCGAATTAAAACCATGGATACTGTTGACCTCTATGCTTCTGATGGTACTTTACTTGGTAGCTCCTCTAGTATTGATGCTAATAGTAATAACCTTCTTTCCTTCACCCTTACTTTACCCTTTGAACTAGGACCAGAAATTTATCATCTCAAATTAGGTAACAATTATACTGGTTATTACCATTTTGTTCTCGGAAAAAGTTCAGCTGCTGGATTAAGTATAGGTCCAACAATTCTGGGAGTTTTTATTTTAGGAACTCTAATAGTAATTTTCAAACGAAGAAAGAAGAAATAGATTTATTCTTTCCTTCTATTTATTAATCTGTTTTAGTTATGTCTTCTAGACCATATGCTTGTCCCATCACTTCTGCAACTCTTGAGATAAATCTAGCAATAGGAGCACCATCTACAAGATTATGATCTACTAGAAATGTTGCACAAAGAATATCTCGAGTTTGTAGTTTTCCATCAACTTCCCACCCTATTCTCTTCATCCCTCCTAGAGCAACATTACAGGTTCTGTCAGGAAAAGGTATTGCCCATCCATGGATGTTCTTGGCAAACATACCCAAAGAAGTTAAACCAACAGTACCAATCAGTTTTTTAACATAGAATGGATTTTTGAGTAGTTTTTTTATGAAAAATTGTCTTATTTTTTTAGGTATCAACATAATGAGACCTGAAAAGTTTGAAGAGTCTCTCGTCAGCTGTTCAGTTTCTTCTATTTTCTTCGTTTGAACAGCTCGAATTTCATCTGTTAGGTCCTTCACACTTTTGGTTTCCACTTTCCGAATCACATGATTGAAAGGCACATGTTTTCCTGATTTAGTTGTTACTTCAACCATAACGCTAATGTCTATATTATCAAAGACAATAATCTTCCTCCCACCTTTTCTGAAAGAGTTAAGTCTAGGGTTTTCTTTAACTGCTTTACTAATACACTTAGCTACCCAAGCTGTAAGTGAAACATTGTAGTTTTCTTTCTCCTTCAAATCATTGATTCTTTTCCTTGCATCTGTTATATCTATCTCTACAATTCCTTGTACTCTGGGGAATTTAGCTGCAACATCATTGAAATCAGATAAGATTCTTCTTGCTACAGAAAATTTTCTAACGGTATAGTTATTCTTATTCTTTGGCATTGTTAATGTTATATTCAGCTTGTCATTGATAAAATTTTTGTGAAGCAAAATCGGTTGTTATTTCACTCCAAAAAATCTTCTTGCATTTTCTAACACTTTCTTAGCTACTTCAAGCTGGTCTATTTCATTGACATAAGCAATTGCAGCTATAGAATATTTCACGTTAGCTGGAGTGTTATAAGCTCCCATACGGAATGGGTGTTGTAAACATGCGTCTGTTTCTGTCAACAAGTTTTCTATTGGAACCCCTGGAATATTCCTTCTCCATCTTTTGAAACCATAAGCTGATGAAGGTATAGAAATGTAGTACCCCTTTTCTGCGAGTTTTGGTCCCCATTCTGCTGGTCCTGAAAAACAATGCCACATAACTCTTTCTGGCGGTATTTGCTCTTCTACCAATTTTTCTAGAACAATTCGGTTACAAATGTCTCTCTGGTTATACTCATGATTAGGAAAGTTTTGATCTATATTTCTTTGAGTGGGATTTCTAACGTGTAAAGCATAAGGTTTGTTGAGAGATTTAGTTTCTTTAATTATTTTTTGGAAAACTTCTACCTGTGTCTCTCTCATTTTAATTGACTTTCCATGATGAAAATCTAACCCAAACTCTCCTATTGCTACATACTTATCTTTATTGTTTTTTAGGAAATCAACAAACACTTTGAGATCCTCAAAGCTTCTATTGTATCTTTCTGAAGGAATGTTATAACCCATTGTCATATACTTATTTTCATGTGCTTGAATATAATTCTGGATGTAATCATAATCCCAATCACTAGCTGAAGAAATTATAAATTGCCCTTTGTGTTGGTTGAAGAAGAAATCATATTGTTCTTCATCACTGTGAGTTGGTTTCCTATATGGTTCCTTGTCTGGAAAATGATTATGACAATCAACCAAAGGTAAATCGTTCTCTGGTTTAATAGGAATAACCTCATTTCTGTTTCTTTGCAAGCGAGGAGAATTCTGCAAACATCTATAAATTTGCTGGTCTTTTATTGATCTATCTTACTGGGCTTTCAATAAGTGAAATTTTCTTCATTTCACAATTAATTTCGAGTTTGCACCCTAATGGCATAATGAACCTTGGATCTGTATGTCCGAAATCCAAATTTGTCACAATTGGCAATTCTGAAAAACCAAATTCGTTTTTCACTATATTTAGGATAGTTTCATCTAACTTCTTTTTCTCTTCTATGGAATAATCTCTTGCTCTTCCAAAAAGTATTCCCTTTACTTCTTCAAATATCCCTTGTACGCCATAGTTTCTTAACATATATTTCACATTATCTGGAGAAGGTTTCTCTTCTGATGTTTCGAAGAATAATATTTTTCCATCCCAAAATTCTTTATCTGGCCAGTAATCTGTTCCTTTTATGAACTCTAAAACTTCAATACAACCTCCAAACAGATTCCCATCTACCTTTGATGTTCCTTGTAACCAATTCCATTGAGTATACTCAAATTTCTTTTCATTAATTTTACCTGTGTTCCCTTCTTCTGCCCAATCAGGATATCCATCCACATATTCTTTGAAAGGCTGATACTCATAATAGTCATTAGTATTAAACAGCATATCTTGTACATGTTTTTGTGCACTTGGGAAATTTCTTATTTGACTGAATCCAGCCATGATAGATGGACCATCAAAAGTCACTAATCCTAGTTGATTAGCATATGTCAATAATATTGATGTGTCAGAATACCCCATAATTATTTTGGGGTTTGATTTAATTGCATCTAAATCCAGATATGGTAAAGATCGAACAGAATCATCCCCTCCTATTGATGCAAAAATAGCAGACACTTCATCATCTAGAAATGCTTCATTTACATCATTTGCCCGTATTTTTGGATTATTGTAAAGATATTTTGCATCTGCTCTTGCAGTTAGGAACTCCTTTATCTGAAGCCCCATCTCCTTTAATGCTAATAATCCGGCTTTATAGATGTGAGGGAAAATACTTGGTCCGCCCCAAGACGGAGATATGATGCCTACAATATCACCTTTCTGAAGTTTCTTAGGTTTGATATATTTCATTTCAAATTCCTCTATTTTTCATCGATTTCTGATCATCTTTACTAACCCACAGTTTGGGCATTGAAACTTTGTTTGTTTATGGAATCCCCCCTTTCGTTTAACTTGCTTCATACCTACTCTCTTCTTCTGAACTTTTTTGCAACGAGGACATTCCATGATTGCTCACTAGCTTTAGGATAATTGGTGTTTAAAAATGCTTAGCAGCAGAGATACATAATCTTCTTATTCTTTTAATTTTTCTTAATTCTAGAGATTCTTATGAATGAAGATTTAGAAGCTAAATACTCTATTAACATGGAAATAAAATTCAAACATCTTGAATTAATTGATATTCCAAAACTAGTTGAGGAAAGTAAGAGGAAATGGCAAAACTATTCTCTCTGCCAAGTAAATGATTCAGTTGTAAGATTAGGCGTATTAGAGGGAGAATTTCACTGGCACAAGCATGATGATGGAGATGAATTCTTCTATGTAATAGATGGGAAACTGTTCATAGATCTGGAGGATAAGACTGTAGAACTAAATCCTAAAGAAGGATTTGTCATTCCTCGAAGTATATTGCATAAAACTAGGGCTCCTTCTCGAACAGCTGTTCTGATGGTTGAAAACATTACTGTAAAACCTACAGGCAACTAACCTATCAAGAAATAAGAAAAAAAAGAAAGATTTACTTCCTCAGATTCATATTAAATATCTATATTATCAATGAAATAGTACGCAAGTATCATTGCAAAGACTGTTACTTTCTGGAATACAGGTCCTAAGAAAGTTGCTCCAACATTTAGCTGATCTAAAGCGAAGATTACGAAGTATCCGACTAGAATAACAAGCACTATTACAGAAAGGATCACATCCCATATGGCATCTCCTTTGCCAACATTGGACCATCCTTTGATGTGCTTTCTAACTGTACTTGATATCTGCAGATAGGCATTGAAAGCTGCAAATCCACCAATAAAACAAGCTGCTCCAATAAGATGTAAAATTCTTAGTGAATGATCTAAAGGAATTGCTATTCCAGCTGCACCTAAAGCAAGAATCAAAGTTAAGATTCCTTTTGGAATTCTTCCACGTAATTCTTTATTTGTAAAGTAAAGAATGGAAACAGATAAAGCTAAAGCTCCACAAATACCAAATCCAACAATCATGATATACATGGATGTGGTGTTTAGTAAAGAAGAGGTATAACTCACTATTCCACCTAAATTGCTAATATGTTCTTGAAAAGCAAAATATCTTTCAGGATACCAGAATATTGCCAAAAACAAGGTTAAGATTAGAGTATATGCCATAATAATGAGAATATTCTTAATTATAATTTGAATCCTCAAAGGAGGTTCAAAATTTTCTTTTGGGGACATGATATCTAATACCTTATGTCATGTATAAATCTTTCCTATTCGTTTAGCATACTAATGAATAACTAATGAATCTGCTCTTCTAATCTTTTTAATCTGTGTTTTCCATATTTACATTGTAGTAATGAACTAAGTATAACTATATGAACATTCTAAGTAAAGCTATGTTAGAAAAAGAAATCAAAGAGCTTGAAGAGATACTTGTTCCTTATGCTGTGGGAAGACTTGGTAAAATGTTTGTAAGTAAGAAATTCAAAAGATTTTTTGAATGGATTGTGAGAGCTTATGTTCGATATCTTTTCAATATTTCTGATGAAATTCATCTCCTTGAAATCACGACTGTTGCAGTTGCTGAAGCTTATTACATGGATGAAATTAGAATCTTTAATATTTATGACGGTGTTATCAAACAGTTTACAACTACTGGAACTCAAATGGTAGCTGGAGAGATTCATAACTGGTTTATTTATTTGCAAGAAAATGGAAAACTTCCTGGAATATACAATCGTTTTACTGGTAAATATAAAATAAAATAAAAATTGAAAAGGAAACAATTAGCTAGTAAAAAAATGATTTTTCAAGAAAATTATATACATCAACACTCATAGCAATAGTAGGGATGGTCTGATAGATTATTTTTTCCCAAAGACTTTAAATTTGGTCTAAAATCTTTTGCTTATGTCTGAAGATACAAGACTTGTAATAAAATCGGGGAATGTTTTCGATTCTATTGAAGGGAAAATAAATGAGAATCTGACTATAGTAGTTAAAAACAAAGAGATTGTTTGGGTGGGAGATGAAGGAAGTTTCGAGAAAGAAGAAACTGATAAGATTATTGATGCTACAGGAAAAACTGTCCTTCCTGGTATGGTTGAGTGTCATGTTCATCTTAGTGGAACTGGTGATCCTCAATATGAAAGAGAATACCTCAGAACAAAGAGAGACATGTATAATTTTATTGCTCTTGATAATGCACAGAAGCATCTAGTAAGTGGTTTTACTTGTGTAAGAGATGCTGGTAGTTACAAAGGGGTTGTTTCCTCACTAAAACGAATTCTCAATTATGGTATTTTTGCAGGACCGAGATTGGTCGGATCCGAAACAGGAATCTGGCAATGGGGTGATTCAGAATCTATTGGTCCTCAAGCTTTGGTTGATTTTGATAGAGAAATCTCTGTTATAAAAGCAGGGGTTGACAATGTGAAATATGCTGTTAGAGATCAGAAAAAACTCGGAGCTGATTTCATTAAAACTGCGACAACCGGTGGTGTACTTCACGGGATGGAGTCAAAGGTTAGTTTAGTTCTCTGGACCGATGAAGAACTTGTTGCTATGCGAGAAGAAGCTCACAGAATTGGAATGCATGTCGGTTGCCACGCTCATGGAAATGCTGGAATACAAGCTGCTGTCAGAGCTGGCTTTGATACCATTGAACATGGTACTTTTATAACTGAAGAAACAGCTAAGATGATGGTCGCGAAAGGAACCTACTTGATTCCAACTCGTTCAGCGATTGTCTGTTTAGCTAGTTCTAGTATTCACAAACAGATGCCTCCTGAAGTTCAACAGAAGATTATGGAGTGTTTTAATAAAGCAAAAGAAAATCATCAGATAGCTTTAGAGAAAGGTGTTAAAATTGCAATTGGAACTGACGCTGCTACTCCTGGTAATTTTCATGGAAATACTGGATTGGAGATGCAATTCATGGTTGATGACATCGGCATGACTCCTGTTCAAGCCATGCAATCTGCAACTATTGAAGGTGCTCGTGCTATTTGGCTAGATGATAAAATTGGTTCGATTGAAAAGGGAAAATTGGCTGACATAGTTATTAGTGATAAAAATCCTCTAGAAGACATCTCAGAGGCTGTTGATCCGTTGAATTTTTCTCATGTAATTAAAGATGGAAAAGTTATGGCTGGAAGAGGAAGAATTGCTTACTTCTCACCTTTACAAAAAATAAAACTTGATTAACTAATATTTCTTACAGTGATATGAAATCAATAATTATATAAGAGCTATTAGAAAGTAAAGAAAATGATGTTTAACTCATTAGAAGAAGAATTTCCTCAAGAAATGATTTTCATCAAAGAATCAACTAAAGAGCAAATTCTCATGTCTGATGAGCAAGAAATTCAGTGTTTATATTCAACAAAACATGCAGGTTCTAATAATCCTACAATCTTCTTTATTCAAGGAGCAGGTCCTGGTATTTATTCTTGGACAGACTTTTGGGATGAGTTGTACAAAGACTTCGATCTTGTTATAATTGACTCTAGAGAGAAACCAACAATTGATCTACAAAAGAAAAAACAATGTACAATTCATCGAATAGCACTTGACATTGTTGAAACTATTCATCATTTAAAAATCAAAGAAGAGAATATCGTTTTTATTGGTTCTAGCTTCGGTGTCTACTATGTAGCCCATTGTTTAGCACAAAACTGGGTGAAACCTAGAGGGTGTGTCTTCATTGGACCTTTTATTCGTTCAAGCTACCCAAAAATATCTACTCAATTAGCTTTTATGTTACCTACTTTCTTCTTGGAACGAGTTGGTAAAAGGATAGCTAAGAGATATCTTAGAAATAGAGTGGCTCCTGGTTTTCAAAAGAAAGTATATTATGAACGAGTTACGAATATTGATGTTGGGAGATGGAAGAGATGCTCAAAGATGAGAAGGTGGAATGCTTCAGACGATTATCAGAAAATAAATTGTCCCGTAACAATTTTTACTACTTCAGATGATAAATATCACAGAATAGAAAAAACAAGAGAAGTGAGTAATTTAATAGAAAGAAGCACTCTAATAGAAATTCCTGATTACAATTTTATGCATATTAAACCAGGTGTAGTAGAGTATGCAAAAATGATTAACAAACACATACATACAATTGATGGATGAGATACAACGACTTTGAAAGAGGGAATAACATTAACTAATTTTGGTTTTTATATAGTATTGACATACTGATGTACTGATGGATAGGTTTCAAGATGAGATTCATAAGATTGCTTATCTTCTCTTTTCAAATGGGGAAAGAATACTAGAAACAGAGAGTTTCATATTAGAATTTTGCAAATCAAAACCATCTAGTTCTGTTTTAAATTGGCGAAAGAAAATTGCAGAGTTTTTGGCGGAAGACCATTCATATGGATTTAATTTTGATATTCTAGAAAAGAAATCAAATTACACTTTTACTGTAACTCAACTTAACCCGCTGAAATTAAGAAATCTCTATATGGAGTTGCTTGCTTCTTTAGATTTAAATGAACAATATACTGTTGTACATTCAGATGAGTATATACTTTGTTCAGTTTCTGTTGCTGATGAACCAATTTAACTTTTCTAATCTAATAATACTTATTAATATCACTGCTCATTCA
This sequence comes from Candidatus Heimdallarchaeota archaeon, assembly GCA_019057375.1. Classification (GTDB taxonomy): domain Archaea; phylum Asgardarchaeota; class Heimdallarchaeia; order Heimdallarchaeales; family Heimdallarchaeaceae; genus UBA460. The sequence continues at coordinate 5,576 of DXJF01000044.1, read as the reverse complement.
CCTTTATGGGTTTGAAAAGATTTCTCTATGATACTTCTAAAGCTGCTTTAAAACTTAAAATTGCTTCTGTTTCCATGATTTGTGATGAAAATCCTGAAAAGAATTTATTGAAAATGACCAAGCTGATTACAGTAATAAAGGAGAATCATCCTCAAGTTGAGTTAATTGTTTTTGGAGAAACAATAACTGGTTGGTTTTTTAATTTTGATAAAACTGCTGAATATCATCATAGAATTGCAGAAAATATTCCTGGAGAAACAACCCAGCTTATATCAGAGTTAGCCGATAAAAATAATGTCTACATCTGTTTTGGAATTAGTGAGAAGGATCAGCAAGGATTCTACAATTCTCAGGTGTTAATTGATACAGAAGGTAAAATTGTAGCAGTTCATCGAAAAACAAAAATGAGAGAAAAGTTCTTCACTCCAGGAGAAGTTTTAGTTACAATTGCTAAGATAAAAGATGTAAAGACAGGGATAGTTATTTGTTATGATGTACAGAGCAAAGAAGTTAACAAAGCTTTGAAGAAAAGTAATCTAGACCTTATAATTCATAGTTTAGCAGATGATGAAGACCCAAGAGAATTTGGGATAGGTCATCTAGCAAGAAGCTATAATGCTTGGATAGTAAATGCAAATAGATATGGAGAAGAAGGAGGGCATTTTTGGGATGGGTGGTTAACAATCACCAACCCAGTAGGAGAAATATGTGTAAAAGGGAAGGAAAAAGAACAATACTTATACCATGAAATAGGAATTGTAAAACAGAAGCTTGTAAAGAGAACAATTAGAAAAATATATGTGAAATTAGCTAGAGTAATTCATATAACAAAAAACATAGATCTAGCCTTGTCAACTATTTTTGATAGATTCAAAGCAAAGAAACAAAAAAGTAAGAGAAATCAACCTCCCAAAGATTGAAAAAAGAGAATATTTCGAACAGAAAAATATATGTACGACATGTCATACCGTATATACAATGACGTCAATTAGTGTTCGAGTACCTGATGAGATAAAGAGGAAAATGAAGAAATTAAACCACATTAATTGGAGTGAAGAGCTTAGAGAAGCTATTTTGAAGATAATAAATCAGGAAGAAAATAAAAATATTGCAGAAGCTCTACTTTCAAACGAGGAATTGAGAAAAGATGCTCCCTCAAAGTGGGATTCAACAGAACTAATCCGCAATTGGAGAGATAATAGATATGGAACTCCTAGTGATTGATGCAAGTGTATTAGTTAAATGGTTCGTAAATGAAATAAAATCTGAATCTGCAATAGAAATACGGGACAATTATATCAAGGGAAAACTTAATTTAATCGCACCAAATCTGATTTTATATGAAGTTTTGAATGCTTTAAAATATATCAAGTTACATAAGCAAGAAGAAATAGAAAGAATTTTTGATACAATAATAAATTATGGAATAGAATTCATCACACTTGACAAAGAACTAGCAGGTAAGTCCATAGAAATATCTATGAAGAGTGAACTCTCCTTATATGATTCGGCTTATGTAGCATTAGCAAAAATAAGAGAAGGGAAATTGATCACTGCAGATGAGAAATTTTTGAAAAAAACTCCGAAAGAATACAAGAAATTTGTCAGAATATTATAAAAAGTAAGAGAAAAAAATCAATCTCCTAAGGTTGAAAACTAAGATTTTTACAACTCTATCTATAAGATTATTGAGCTCTTTTAGCTATTTAAGCTAGGTATTTTGCTGCAAATTTATATACCTTATAATTAATGGATTTATATGATAAATGAAAGAGCTTGTGGATTAACTTGCGGAAGAATAAATACATTGATTGGTGGATTTATTCTTGTGATACAGGGTTTATTAACCATTATCGCTGAAGCGAAAGCTGCTAGAGGTTTAGAAGTAGTAGGAGGAATGTCATTTCTTTCCTTTACAGGAATCTTTTGGTTGAATGGTTTGATAATGCTACTTCTGGGAGTACTAGTTCTCTTCCTAATTTGGGATTGGTTACAAAAGAAAGCGAAAACTGGTCCGTGGATTAAGGATATTACAGTGATAGCAGTAATAATGATAGTTGTTGGTTTCATAACTGGAGGAGCAGGAGGATTGTTTGTTCTATCAGGAGGAATATTGTCCCTTGTTGGGCAAACAAAATCAACAGCAAACCAACACATTTCATAAAAGACTATTGGCAAGAAAGAAAAATCAACCTCCCTAAGGTTGAAAAAATGAATGTATAGGACTTAATAAACTCCAATCTGATAATTGTCATTAAGTCTCCAGAGTATTGGATTGATAAAATCTTTTTATAGTGAAAGAGTTTACAATTTCTGTTTGAAATGAGCTTAGAAGACTTTGAAATTTATATGAGAAAAGAAAAGAAAGTAAAAAAATATGATGATTACGTTGAAGGATTTAGATTATTTCAGCAATTTCTCCAACAACAAAACCTAAAACTTGAATTGGTAAATGAGTCAATTCTTTCTGATTATTTTGAGTATATTTATGATGATTATCAAAACTGGGTGACATATAATAGTTCGTATGGTAATTATATTTTGAGATTTTATCTTAGCTTTGTAGGGAAAGAAGAATTAGTTACTCATCTTGATAAACTCAAACAAATTTATGAACCCAAATCCAAAGAGTTCAAAAAAGAGTTGATGAATCAACCTAAGTTTGTAATTAATCTAGAGAAGGAATTGAATAAGCATCTTTCCCAAGATAAAGTAAATCAGATTTTAGAGGGTAAAGAAAATATTAAACAAAATTCTTCACCTAAGAAAAAGAGCTGTTACATATGTCAAGTCATGCAAAAAATGGAAATGAATTAGATGAAAAAACTATGCAAGAAATTTTAGCCAGTGGTTTGCATAAACGCTCTCTAAGTTCAAGTAGTGTAGCAATGAAATACAAGAAACTATATCAAAAGCTAGGAGATATAGATCTACTGCTAGAACAAATGCACAATGACTGGGTGATGAAAATGACTAAGACTTATGGGGAACACAAAGAAGCAATGGAATTCATTCAAAACAACCCTCTTTAAGGATTTTGGGGTGGGGAGCGTGAAGGTAACAAATTGTATAAAGCTAAATTTCCATTCAAAATTATTGAACATCTAGAGGCAACAGATGATATAGCTAGAAGATATCACTACTGTCACTGTGGATGGGTAAAAGAAACTATAAGAAACGATGATCTTGAGATTAACGGGGATTTCTGTTACTGTGGTGCAGGATGGAGTAAACAGCTTTGGGATACTATTCTTGGAGTATCCTTGGAAACAGAATTGCTCGAAACAGTATTGAATAAGGATGAACGGTGCTTGTTTGTATTCACACTTCCAGATGAAGTAGTCAAGTAGGATCTATAGAAAAAAGGAAGAAAACTCAACCTCCCCAAGGTTGAAAAAATGAATTTTTTGGGGACTTAATACACGCCCATTTGTTGATTATCAGTTAAGTCTCTATGTGGATCTCGTACGCCATCTGCAAATCCGAATTTGCCTTTTGGCTTGATTAGAGTAGCTAAATCACCTGTCTGGATTAAAGCAGGAATAACTGTTTCGGGACTAATTCTCTGACTGACAACAGTTCCTTGTTCTCCATAGTTAACTCTTGTAGAAATGTCAGTTGGATTGTCAATAACAAACATGTTCATACGAGGATGAGGATAGTAGTCGATAAAGTAGTCTTCATGGTCAGGAGATTCGAAAGCAGTACCGAAAAGGGATTGACCATAAAAGCCCATAACAGGTAAGCCTAGATCTTCGCGGAGAACCTTTAGAGTCTCATTAGAGAGCGGAGTACCGCCGTGTACGATAGCTTGAAGGTTGCCACGTTCCTTAAGATTTTGAATCAATGGAAACATCTTCTCGATGAGAACCCCAGTGGTAAACATACCAGTGATAAAAGGAAATTCTTGTTTGACTAAGCGTTCAACTTGGTCTTGCATATGTTGAAGATACATACCACCAATCTTGGGGTCAGCCATCATTGCAACTTTAACAAAACGAGGGTCCATATCTATCAAGAAGACAGATTTAGCAAAATCACGTTCAAAGCTCTTCAGAGTCCATTTTCCTATAGTATGTGGACCTGTAGGTACTGTTGCAAGGTAGGTTAAATCTCTAGGAATACCAAAATCTTCGAACTGACCTTCACAGACTTTAGCTAAGACATTGAAAGTATCTGTATCAAGACTAAAATAGTCCATGTTGTCAAAATCGTTCCTAAGAGTGTTTGCAAAAAGTATGTTTTTCTTAGGAGCTCCTGTAGTACCGCCTGTTTCTGCTACCTGCATTTCTGTTCCTGGATTCTTCGCATAGTATTCATGTGCCCATTTTGTTGTTGTAAACATTATCGATTTGTCTCTGAAAATATTTGGGCCTGTTGGTCCAAATTGTTCTGCTAATTCTTCCCAGCTGTTTATATCTCCCTTCTTTATCCCTTTCTCAGCTGCTAGTCCTATCATATAAGGAGAACCTGTTTCTTCTCCTATTGCAATATCAACACATTCTGTCAAAAAATCTTTTTGGTCGTTTTTACTTATCATTACTTGTTTCGTGGATGTAGACGAAGCCATGTGTCTTTCACCAACAAGTTAATTTGCAAATTGATTTATAAACTCGAGGAAAAATTTTAAAAAGTCAATTCCAGCCTTTCTTCGTTTTGTTGGCCATTTCAATCCTATTAGTAATTGAAAAGAATAAATCTATTATTTTGCAGCTTTATTTTCTATTTTCTTTGTTTTGATTATCATAAAAACCCCAAAAACTATTGTTGCTAATAAGCTTACTAATAGATACACTGAATTTGAAACGATATGAATTATGTGACGCGGTAATGGGTTTCCATTAATTTCCAAAGGGATTGAATACGATAGGATTACAAATAATGTGAAGAAAATTGCTTTATTCCATCCTTGAAATAGTATGATTCTGTTACTCTTTTTCTTATCTAGCTCATTTGCAATTCGATAAATTCCTGTAAAAGCTATCCCTTCTATGAAAATCATGGGGATGAACGTTTCTATTCCATATGGGTAGGTAAAGTATACCTGCCCTCCTGTGGTCATAGGTGAAAGAAACAGGAAGTAACTATGAGATAGTATTCCTAATGGTGCTAAAATTATAAACTGAATGGTAAAGAATGCAATCAGAACAGAGAGGAATACAAAAGTGGTTGTATGAAGATTAGAATTTATTCTCTCATTCTTTCTCAGAATATTGATGATTAGCAAAGTGAAGATTAACCCTAGTATAAAACAAAATTTTGTTGGAAGATATATGATTAAATATAATTCTCCACTCCACAGATAAGATGTAAATCCAAACACTACTTCCAGAATTGGATATAAAATAAAACTGATTCCCGCAGCTAGAAGAAATTTCTTGATTTTCATCTTATCCTTTGATTCTATCATTTTATTGCACCTAGTTTGAATTCAATTATATAAATCTTTCAGTTTTTTTTCTTAACTCAGCCTTCTTTCTTTTTTTTCTTGCAATTAATATGCTAATGCTAGCTAAACAGCTTATTGTTAGAAGAAAAGGTTCTGTGGTTATTCTTCTAAGAGGACTATTCAATGG